>NZ_PSVQ01000023.1:0-54173 GCF_002932395.1 Rathayibacter sp. AY1D9 | reverse complement strand
CCCCTGTCCCGTCCCGTCCCGTCCCGTCCCGTCCCAGGAGGACCGATGCCGTCCCGCTCCGCCCGCACCACCGGGATCGTCCTCGCCGCCCTCGGACTCGTCGCCGTCGTCCTCGCGATCGTGCTGCTCGTCCGGCCCGCCGGCGGGGGAGCGCCCGGCGCAGCCACGGCGTCCGCGGGCCCGTCCTCGGCGCCGTCCGGGACCGCTCCGGCGACGTCCGCCGCTCCCGGCTCCGCGGAGGCGGCCGACGGCGCCGCCGCCCCCGCACCGACGGTCTCCGCCGCTCCGTCCGGCACCGAGCCGGGCACCGGATCCGACGCTCCTCCCGCGATCGTCTCCTTCGCCTCCACCCCCGCCTCCGTCGACTGCGAGGGCGACCGCACCGCATCCGTCCCGCTCGCCCTGTCGTGGGAGACGAGCGGAGGCGCCACCGCCCGCCTGGCCGTCGGCACCACCGACGCGAGCGCGGGCGAGCCCGTCGACCTCGCGGCGTCCGGCTCCGCCGCCGTCACCGCCGACTGCCGCGACTCCGAGACCCTGATCACCCTCGCCGTCCTCGCTCCCGACGGCACCACCGCTCAGCGCACCCTCGTCGTCCCCGCCTCCTGAACCGCTCCGCCCGCGCGGAGGCGGTCCCGGAGGCGTCGAGCGGCCCCGGCACGGCAGAATGGGACACGATGACCTCCACACCCCCTCCGCTCGGCCTGCTCCTCGACGTCGACGGGCCCATCGCGAGCCCCGTCACGCGCACGATCTCGATCCCCGAGATCGCCGACGACCTCGTCACCCTGGCCAACGCCGGCATCCCGATCGTGTTCAACACGGGCCGCTCCGACGCGTTCCTGCGCGAGCGGGTCCTGCCCGCGCTCCTCGAGCGCGGCGTCTCGGCCGAGGCCCGCATCGTCTGCGTCTGCGAGAAGGGCGCCGTCTGGTTCACCGTCGACTACCGCGGCACCTCGGAGCCGATCGTCGACGAGTCGCTCGCGATCCCCGAGCCGGTGGCCCGCGACCTCGAGCGGATGATCCGCTCCGACTACGACGACCTGGTCTTCTTCGACGAGACCAAGCGCGCCATGGTCTCGGCCGAGCAGCTGGTCGACCTGCCGAGCGAGGACTACCTCGAGCGCCAGCTCGTCTTCGACGCCGACGCCCTGCAGATCATGACCGCCGCGGGCCTCGGAGTCGAGCGCCGCGGCATCCGGTACCCGAACGAGGAGGGGACGGTCGACTTCCGCATCGACCCGACCGTCATCTCGACCGACATCGAGTCGAACCGGCTCGGCAAGGACCTCGGCGCCCAGCGCGCCGTGGAGCTGCTCGGAGCGACCGGCGCGATCCCGCAGCGCTGGCGCACGGTCGGCGACTCCCGGAGCGACTACGCGATGGCCGACTGGCTGTTCGAGCACGCCTACGACGTCGCCCACGTCGACGTGCGGCCCGCAGAGGGCGTGCCCGAGAAGCCCTACCCGGTCCTCGTCGTCGACGGAGCCGTGAACGACGCGGCCGGCGCCGCCGTGCTCCGCCGCTGGACGGAGCTCGTCGCCGACGAGACGACGCCCGAGGTCGGCGGCGCGATCTCGCTCCATGCCCGGAGCTGATCCGCAACCCTCGTCCCTCGTCGCTCAGGCCCGTTAGCGTTCGAGCATGAGAATCGCAGTCACCGGTGGATCCGGCAAGCTCGGCCGCCACGTCGTCACCCGCCTCCGCGCCTCCGGGCACGAGGTCTTCAATCTGGACCGTGCGGGGGACCGCGGCGCGGGCTTCGTCCGCATCGACATCGCCGACTACGGCCAGGTCGTGGACGCGCTGCAGTCGGTGAACGACCAGTACGAGGGCATCGACGCGCTCGTGCACCTCGCCGCGATCCCCGCGCCGGGCCTCGTGCCCGACGTCGCCACGTTCCACAACAACATGATCGCGACGTTCAACGCGTTCCACGGAGCGATCCGTGCCGGCATCCGCAACGTCGTCTACGCCTCCAGCGAGACCGTGCTGGGCCTGCCCTTCGACGTCCCGCCGCCCTACATCCCGGTCGACGAGCAGTACCCGGCGCGCCCGGAGTCGGTCTACTCGCTCACCAAGCACCTCGAGGAGCAGATGGCGATCGAGCTGTGCCGCTGGCACCCGGACCTGAAGATCACGGGCCTGCGCTTCTCGAACGTCATGGACGAGGCCGACTACGCCGAGTTCCCGTCGTTCGACTCCGACGCGCTGCTGCGCAAGTGGAACCTCTGGGGCTACATCGACGGACGCGACGGAGCGCAGGCGGTCGAGAAGGCGCTGCTCGCCGAGACGACCGGGTTCGACCGCTTCATCATCGCCGCGGCCGACACCGTGATGACGCGCCCCAACGCCGAGCTGGTGGCCGAGGTGTTCCCCGGCGTCGAGCTGCGCGGCGACCTCGGGACAACCGGCACCCTGCTCTCGATCGACCACGCCCGCGAGGTCCTCGGCTACGCCCCCGAGCACTCCTGGCGCGACTCGCAGCAGGGCTGACCCGCGGGCCCGGCGCATCGGGATCCGCGCTGTTCGTCGGTGGGGTGGATCCCGATACGCGGGCTGCGCCCGCTCCTCGATCAGCAGGGGTGCGGTCGGCCCGTGACCGTGCCGGTCGAGGAGCGGCAGCGCGGCGTCTCGAGACCCGCCCTGTTCGTGCGCGGCTCGGCTCGCCGCCCCACGCACGAGCGCGCCCGGTCCGCAGGACGACTGCAGGCCGGGCGCGCTCCGTGGAGCCGAGGATCAGCTCGGGATGTAGTTGAAGGTGTCGGGGTCGGGGCCGGTGCGGTGGCCGCGGTCGAGCGCCGTGATGTCGGTCATCGCCTCGTCGTCGAGCTCGAAGTCGAAGAGGGCGAAGTTCTCCTCCACGCGCTTGCGGGTGACCGACTTCGGGAAGACGATGTCGCCGCGCTGGATGTGCCAGCGGAGCACGACCTGCGCCGGGCTGCGGTCGACGTTGCGCGCGATGCGGGTGATGGTGTCGTCGTCGAGGACGAGGCCCTGCGCGATCGGCGACCAGGCCTCGGTCGCGATGCCGTGCTCGGTGCCGTAGGCGCGGAGCTCCTGCTGCACGAGGTAGGGGTGCACCTCGATCTGGTTCACGGCCGGGACGATGGTCGCCTCGGCGCGGAGCCGGTTGAGGTGGTTGGTCTGGAAGTTGGAGACGCCGATCGCCTTCGCCTTGCCGCTGCGGTAGATCTCCTCCATCGCCTTCCAGGTCTCCAGGTAGTCGCCCACGTTCGGGAGCGGCCAGTGGATGAGGAAGAGGTCGACGTAGTCGAACTTCAGCTCGCCGAGGGTGACGTCGATCGCGGCGAGAGCGTCCTCGCGGGCGTGGAAGCCGTTGTTGAGCTTGCTGGTCACGAAGACCTCGGAGCGGTCGAGGCCGGAGGCGCGGACGGCCTCGCCGACGCCCGCCTCGTTGCCGTACATCTCGGCGGTGTCGATGTGGCGGTAGCCGACCTCGAGGGCCGCCAGGGTCGCGTCCTTGGTCTCGGCCGGGTCGATCTGGAACACGCCGAAGCCCAGCTGCGGGATCTCCACGCCGTTGTTCAGGGTGATCGTGGGGACCGTTGCGGTGTCGTCGCTCATGAGCGAGTACGTCCTTTCGTCGGGGCGAAGGCGCAGTGGAGCCGCGCCGTCGTGCCTCCAGTCCATCGCCTGCGGCTCTCAGCATCAACCCCTTGCGCGCTCGGCGGACATCCAGCTTCCCCGCGGAGGAGGAGTCGGATCCCCTGAGCAGAGGTGCGCCCGCTCCGGGAACGCCGAAGGCCCCCGGCACGGATGCCGGGGGCCTTCGGGGAGCGCGACTTACGCGCGGGACTTGCGGCCGACGATCGCGCCGTAGATGAGGAGGACGACGATCGCACCGACGACGGAGACGATGATGCTCACGATGTTGATGCCGTTGACGGCGTCCTGGATGCCGAACAGCGTGCTGAGGAAGCCGCCGAGCAGCGCGCCCACGATGCCGAGGACGATCGTGATGATCCATCCGCCGCCCTGCTTGCCCGGGAGGATGAGCTTGGCGAGCGCCCCGGCGATGAGGCCGAGGATGATCCAGCTGATGATGCCCATGATGTTTCTCCTTCAGTTCGTGCTCGATCGGCCGTTCCGATGCGAGCGGAGACACCGGCGGGCCGGTGTCCGGTGAGTCGTGGAAGCGGGGGTCAGCGGAGGCGGCGCTGCACCTTGTCGCGGGCCTTGCTCGCGATGGCGGTGAGCTGCTTGGCCTCGCGCTTGGAGGTCTTCTTGAGCTTCTTGCGGGTCTTCTTCGTGGCCGGGTCGTTCCACACGCCGAGTGCGAGGTGGCGCAGCTCTTCGTAGCGGCCACGGCCGGCGCGGGAGCCGAACACGTAGGCGGTGAAGGCGACCAGTGCCAGCAGGACGAGGCGGGGATTCATGCGGTGACCCTTCCATCGGAGAGCACCGGGTCGTGCTCGACACCCATTTGACTCTCCTGCGCAATCCGTGACAAACCACGGCCCGACCATTGACAGGGACCCCTCGCATCGTGTTCCGCGTGCGCGTGTACCCGATTCAGCCGCAGGCCGGAGACGTCTCGGCCGGGAAGCGAGCGTGGAGGTAGTGGCCGTAGCCGCCCTCGACCCGGTTGTCGCGGCGGCCGGAGGTGACCACCTCGCCGCGGTCCGTCGCTCCGACCCGGGCGCCGCTCGCGCGCAGCCGCTCGACGAGCAGGACGTCCTCGTGCAGCGGCTCCCGGCCGAAGCCGCCCGCCGCGAGGTATGCGCTCGCGCGGACGCCGAGGTTCGCGCCGTGGATGCTGCCGATCGACTCCTCCCGCGCGCGGACGTCTCGCCAGCGCGAGTAGGCACCGGGGGAGAGGTCGGCCGGGTCGGGCCGGACCGTGCCGAGCAGCGCGTCGTGCCGTCGGGAGTGCTCGACGTGGGCGGCCAGCCAGTCGCGGGGGACCACGGTGTCGGCGTCGGTGTTGGCGATCCACACCTGCTCGAGCGGAGCGGTGACGGAGGAGAGGGCGTGCGCGATCCCGGCGGAGCGGGCGGCGCCGACTCCGCAGCGGGCGAGCTCCAGCACCTCGGCGCCGGCGGCGCGGGCCCGCTCGCCGGTCGCGTCGGAGCAGCCGTCCGCGGCGACCACGAGGCGCATCCCGATGCCGGGCACCCGGTGGGCGAGGTGGGTCGCACTGGCCTGGACGGAGGCGATCAGGCCGCCGATCCGCTCCTCCTCGTCGAGGGCCGGGACGACGACCAGCACCTGCGCGAGCCGGCTCACACCAGCCCCGTCCGGCGGGCGACCGAGCGGGAGTCGCGGGCGTGGACCTCGAGCAGGACGTCCTCCTCCTCGTGGCGGGCGAGGCGGTGCAGGCCCAGCTCCGCCACGGCGGACTGCACGGCGTCGCCGTCCAGAGCGAGCCCCTCGATCGGATGCCGCCAGTGCACGGTGACGAGCTCCCCCGCGGGGGCGAGGGCGTCGCGGATGGTGCGCAGCACGCCGGGGAGGGCGTCGCCGAGGTAGTAGCCGACCTCCGAGAGCACGACCAGGTCGAACGGACCCTCCGGCACGCCGCGGGTGATGTCGTGGTGCTCGACCCGCACGTGCTCGAGCGGAGCGAGGCGGCGGGCGGCGCGCTCGACGGCGGCGCTCGACACGTCGATCGCCAGCAGGCGGTCGGCCCGGTCGGCCAGCGCCTCGGCCAGCACGCCGATCGAGGCGCCGATCTCCAGCACGGAGCCGTAGCGCTGCTCCGGCAGGCTCGCGAGGGTCAGGGCGCGCTTGCGCTGCTCGTACCAGCGGCTCGTGTACCCCCACGGGTCCTCGTGGCGGGCGTACAGCTCGTCGAAGTAGCTCATGCGATCCTCACCAGCCGGTCGTCCCCGGTGAAGGTGCGCAGGAAGAGCGGATGGAGCACCGGACCGGTCCCGTCGGGCGCGGGGCGGGTCTGGCTGGGGTAGCGGGAGCGGGCGCGGCGGGTGCGCTCGAGCAGCTCGTCGTCGAGCGGCAGGCGCACGAGATCGCCCCACGGCACCTCGGGGTCCTCCGGGTCCGCCCAGTGCCACAGCCAGATCGGCGCGGCGAGGAGCGGCTGCCCGAGCTCGCGAGCGACCTCCGCGCAGACCTCGCCGACCACGCGGTGGTCCCGGTGCCCGTCCCCGGTCCAGGTGGAGAGGAGCAGGACGGTCCCGGGGGCGCCGGCCGCCCGCTCGCGCACCTCGCGTGCGATGCGCTCGTGGTGCTCCGGGGTCGCCGAGTCCGGCACGTCGAGGAAGGCGAGCCCGATGCCGGGGCCGAGCTCCGACAGTGCGTCCGAGGCCTCCCGCCGGCGCTCGGCAGCGAGGTCCGCGTCCCGCTCCCCGTGGGCCGCGGCTCCGTCGGTCACGACGACGACGTCGACCGCGATCCCGCGCCGACGCGCGAGCGCGATGGTGCCGCCGCAGCCGAGGGTCTCGTCGTCGGCGTGCGCCACGACCACCAGGACGCGCCGGATCCCGTCGGGCAGGGTCAGCTCCGGGAGGCGGTCGCGGCGGCCGTCCGCGGTCCAGCGCTCGAGAGGAGTGCCCTCGAGGCGCCCGTCGAAGGGCCGGCTCACCAGGAGGCCGCCTCGCCCGAAGCGAGCACGGCGCGGCCGAGAGCGGCGTCGTCGCGCTCGGCGTGGTGCTGGCGGACGTAGAGCGCGAGATCGGCGACGCGCTTGGCGTGCTCGGCGTCGAGGGCGAGCGGAGCCGGGCCGAGCGCGCGGCCGGCGCGGAGCAGGATCTCCTCGACCGCTCCGGCGACGCTCGCCCGCACGCGCTTGGCGAGCAGTGAGCCGCGGGGGCCGTCGGCCTCGCCCGCGTCGACCGCCGCGGCGGCCTCGTCCAGCGCCCGGCGCGACGCGGAGAGCGCCGTGTCGATCGCTCCGAGGTGGGCCAGGAGGTGCGGGTCCTCGCGTCGGGCTGCCGCTGCCGCGACGGCAGCCGCGACTCCGAGGGCTCCGCCGTGCCAGCAGGCGGCGACGCCGATGCCGCCCCAGGCGAAGCCGGGCCGCGAGAGGTACCAGCCGGCGTCCCCCACGGGGACGGCGCGGGTGCCGGAGAAGCGGACCGGTCCGCTGGGCACCTCCGTCAGGCCCCGCGCGTGCCAGGCGTCCTGCTCCGGCGTCGCCGACCCGTCGCGCAGCGCCACGGCGAAGAGGCGGCGCTCGCCGGAGGCGTCGCCGACGTGGGCGGTGACGAGGGCGGCGTCGAGGCGGTCGGCCAGCGAGCACCAGGGCTTCACGCCGTCGAGCAGCCAGTCGCCGTCGCTCTCGCGGGCGACCAGAGGATCCCCGCCGCCCTCGGCCGCGAAGACCCCCCAGGCGGCGTCGGCGGCGACTCCGAGTCCGGACGGGTCGAGCTCCGCCTCGCCGAGGATCGCGAGAGCGTCGAGGTGCGGCTCCACCGCGCGCGCGACGCCGAGGTCGTGCCGAGCCAGGCGCTCGAGGAGACCGTGCAGCTCGGCGGTGCGACCGGTGCCGGGCCGGGGCGCGTCGGCGCTCAGACCGCGCGCGAAGCCGAGCGCGCCGTCGACGTCGTGGGGGAGGAGAGAGGAGGAGTGCTGGTCCATCGCCTCCGAAACTACGCAGTCGAGCGGGCGGCGTCCGGCGATTGTCCCCGAACGGACGGGGTGCTAAGCGTCAGATGTCAAGGTCGTTGATCCTGTGCAGGAGAGAGGCGAAGAGCTCGACGTCGGCGAGCGCCCAGCTGCGCAGCTCCTCGTGCATCAGCGCCTGGTTCGAGCTGCGGATCTCGCGCAGCCGCGCGGCGGTCGCCGGAGTCACCGAGAGGATCGTGGCGCGGCCGTCCTGCGGGTCGGGGGTGCGCTCGAGGAAGCCGAGGCGGTCGAGCGCCGTGATCTGGCGGCTGAGCGCCGACTTGTCCATCTCGAGGAGCTCGGCCAGCACGCCCGAGTGCACGGGTCCGCGGCGCTCGAGCGCCGAGATCGTCTTGTAGCCCAGTGGCGTCAGCTCCGGGTGGAGACGCTCGGCGTAGGAGCGCATCGCCGCCCGCACACGGTTGAAGAGGGTGCTGAGCTCGCCCTCCACCGAGGCGATCGCGGAGTCGACGTCGCGGGCGGAGTCGGGGGTCGGGCCGGTCATGCCTCCAGCATCCCGCGCGAGGACCCTCCTCCTCGACTTGCGCCCGCGCGCCGCGATGACGTACGCTTCCCGAAGCCAAAGACCGCCGGTTTCCGGTGTGCGCACGAGCAGGGCCCCGGCCCCGCGGATCGCCACCGGACGAAGGATTCGCGAAGCGAATTGCCCGCGCAGGTGCACGAGTTCAGTTCCGCCTCACCGCGATCCCGAAGCTCCGCGCCCCTGTGCCGGAGCTTTTTTCTTTGCCTGCCTTCGGGCTACCGGCACGAGAATTCACAGGAGTAGCCATGGCGAACAAGGAAGCCTCGGTTGCCGAACTCACGGAGAAGTTCCAGAGCTCGACGGCCGTTCTGCTGACCGAGTACCGCGGTCTCACTGTTGCTCAGCTCAAGACGCTGCGCAAGGACATCAGTGAGCACGCAACCTACGCCGTGGTGAAGAACACGCTGACCAAGATCGCGGCGAACAACGCCGGTATCTCGTCCTTCGACGACGAGCTCGCTGGCCCCTCGGCCATCGCGTTCGTGCACGGCGACCCTGTCGCCGTCGCGAAGTCGCTGCGTGCCTTCGCCAAGGCAAACCCTCTCCTCGTGGTCAAGGGCGGTTACTTCGACGGTAACCCGCTGACCGCAGAAGAGGTGGGCAAGCTCGCCGACCTCGAGTCCCGCGAAGTTCTGCTCGGCAAGCTCGCCGGCGCCTTCAAGGCCTCGCTGTTCGGCGCCGCATATCTGTTCAACGCTCCGCTCTCGAAGGCCGTTCGCACGGTCGAGGCGCTGCGCGAGAAGCAGGAGTCCGCGAGCTGACGTCTTCCCCTTCCGGGAAGCAGTGCGCGCGCGGTTCGTAGACAAAGAAAAACAAGGAGAAAAATCATGGCAAAGCTCACGCAGGACGAGCTCATCGAGGCCTTCAAGGAGCTCACGCTCATCGAGCTCTCGGAGTTCGTCAAGAAGTTCGAAGAGGTCTTCGAGGTCACCGCTGCGGCGCCCGTCGCCGCCGCCGGTGTGGCCGGCCCGGCCGCCCCCGCCGAAGAGGTCGAGGAGCAGACCGAGTTCGACGTCGTGCTCGAGGCCGCCGGCGAGAAGAAGATCCAGGTCATCAAGGAGGTGCGCGCCCTCACCAGCCTCGGCCTCGGTGAGGCGAAGGCGCTCGTCGACGGTGCCCCCAAGGCGGTCCTCGAGGCCGTCAACAAGGAGACCGCCGAGAAGGCCAAGGCTCAGCTCGAGGGCGCCGGCGCGACCGTCACCGTCAAGTAATCCCCCTCACCCGTCGCGGGTGCCGGCTCCGGCCGGTCGCTCGTCAGGGTGACGCAGGCACGCCTGCAGACGCAGGGCGTCGTCTCCTCGGAGGCGGCGCCCTTCGTCGTTCCCGGCCGTTGGAGGCGCGCGCCCCTAGGATCGGAGCGTGACTGCTCACGATCTGCTCGCCGGGCTCCCCGCCCGCGACGTCCCGCCCAGCGAGGTCTCGCTCAGCGAGCTCCTGAGCGACTTCGTCTCGGTGACGCACCGGATCACCCGCCTCGCCGCCCAGGCGACCGGCAACCAGGAGTCGCAGGCCGCCTGGCGCACGCTCTCGGTGCTCCTCTCGATGGGCCCGATGCGCCTGGGGGAGCTCGCCTCCCAGAGCCGCGTCTCGCAGCCCACGATGACCAAGATCGTGAAGAACCTCGTCGAGACCGGCTGGCTCGACCGGATCGCCGATCCCCTCGACGCGCGCGCCTGGCAGATCCGCCTGGCTCCCGCCGGCGCGGACGCGCTGAACGCCTGGCGGACCGACCTCGGCGACGCGCTGACGCCGATCTTCGCCGATCTCACCCCCGAGGACCGCCGCGTCCTCGAGCGCGCCGTCGAGATCATGCACGAGCGCCTCGTCGTCGGCCCGCGGGACTGACCCCTCCCGCGCGGTTCCGCCGCGCGGCACACTGGTCGCGTGCAGATGCGACTCGAGCTCGTCCCCCTCCCCGTCGGCGACGTCGACCGCGCGGTCGCCTTCTATACGGAGGTGATGGGCTTCCACCTCGACCACGACGTGCGGCCCTCCGCCGCGATGCGCGTGGTCCAGCTCACCCCGCCCGGCTCGGCCTGCTCGATCGTGGTCGGCAGCGGGATGGGCCCCGGTCCGGAGGAGGGCGTCGTCCGCTCCCTCCACCTCGTCGTCGACGACATCGCCGCCGCTCGCGCGGAGCTCGTCGGCCGCTCGCTCGAGATCAGCGAGGTCCAGGACCTGGGCGGCGTGCAGTACGCGTACTTCGCCGATCCGGACGGCAACACCTGGGCGCTCCAGGAGATCGGGAGCAGGACGCCCCCGGAGTGAGTCAGTCCTCGGGCCAGCGGACCCGGGCGTCGACGTCGGGGTGCTTGCGCAGCCAGGCCGCGACGAAGGGGCAGCGCGGGACGACCGTGCCGCCCGCCTCCGTGATCGCGGTGACCGCGGCCCGCGAGAGGATGCTCCCGAGGCCGTGGCCCTCCCACGCGTCGTCGACGACGGTATGGGTGAGCGTCACCTCGTCGCCCTGACGGGTGTACGCGGCGAAGCCGGCCGGGGTGCCGCCGACCTCGATCACGAAGCGGGACCGCTCGGGGACGTCGCGGACGGTGGGGGTGTCGGAGTCGCTCATGCTCCGATTCTCGCCCCCCGCGGCGCCGAGGTGCTGGTGCGGATCACCAGCGAGGCGGGGATCAGCGTGTGGCGGGCCGGGGGAGGGGGCTCGCCGCGACCGAGGGCGGCCAGCGCGTCCAGCACCAGCGCGACTGCGAGCTCGCCCTGCTGGCGCGGGTCCTGGCGGATCGAGCTGAGACCGAAGAGCTCGGCGAGGGGGTGGTCGTCGATCCCGATGACGGAGACGTCCTCGGGCACCGAGAGGCCGAGCTCGCGCGCCGCGAGGATGATCCCGATCGCGATCTCGTCGGAGGCGGCGAAGATCGCCGTCGGCCGGGTCCGCGGGTCGCCGAGGACCTGCCGTCCGGCGCTGTGCCCGCCGGGGATGTCGAAGGTGGTGGGCACGATGTCCTGCGCGCCCGGCTCGAGGCCGGCGGCCTCGAGCGCCTGGCGGAAGCCGTCGCGGCGCTGCGTGTGGACGTGGAAGTCCATCTCCTCCTCCGCGAGCCCGCCGATGTGGACGACCCGCTCGTGGCCGAGGGAGAGCAGGTGCTCCGTGGCGAGGCGGGAGGCGGCGACGTCGTCGATGCTGAAGGTGGGGATGCCGGGGAGCTCGCCGCCGATGCCGACGATGGGCTTGCCCAGGGCGAGGAGCGCCTCCGTCTCGTGCGGCGAGATCTCGAGGGTGACGGCGACGATCGCGTCGACGCGCTTGCGGACGAGGTAGTACTCGAACACGCTCCGGCGGGCGTCGAGGTGCTTGTCGATGTTGTAGAGGAGCAGGTCGTAGCCGGCGGCGAGCAGGGCGCGCTCGATGCCCTCGATGATCCCGGCGAAGAACCACTGGTTGATGATCGGGATGATCACGGCGATGTTGTTGCTGCGGCCGGTGACGAGGCTGGAGGCGTTGGCGGAGACGACGTAGCCCAGGCTCGTCGCGGCGCGCTCGACGCGCTGCTTCGTCCCCGCGGAGACGTAGCCCCGGCCGCTGAGCGCGCGCGAGACCGTCGCCTTCGACACTCCTGCGAGCTCGGCCACCTCTTCGATGCCTGGCACGGCGTTCCTCCCGACCGTCCGGCCTCGATGCTGGAAACGGTTCCAGGAAGTTATACCCCGCCCGGCGGCCGGGCGTCGCGCCGAGATCGATCTCCGCCCGGCCCGGCGGCCGCGATCGCTGTTCTGACGCCGAATCGTTATCTCAGAGAGCGCTCTATCATCGGCGTTGTGCTTTCATCGTTCTTGTGGAAAGGTTTCCCTCCGTGGGAGCCCACCCACACGAATCCGGTGATCCGCTCGGAGTTCCTCCTGGCATCGCCATCACCAGCATCCGAGTCGTCGCGGCACACGCTTCGAGCCGCCACAGCCTCCCGATCCCGATCGGCGAGGAGCGGCCTGCTCGGCTGGTTCCACCACTCAATGAGGAGGAAGAATGCGGTCATCCCTGCACCGCCGTATCACCGTCCCGGTCGCCGTTCTGGCAGCGGCCGGCATCGCACTCGCGGGCTGCTCCAGCAGCAGTGACCCCAACGACCCGAACGCCGGCGGCGGCAGCTCGGCCGGCACGGTCGGCACCGCCGACGGCGTCGTCAACGTCTACGGCACCATCAACGGCGACGAGGCCACCCTTCTCGAGCAGTCCTGGGCGGACTGGGAGAAGGAGAGCG
Source organism: Rathayibacter sp. AY1D9 (assembly GCF_002932395.1). Lineage (NCBI taxonomy): Bacteria > Bacillati > Actinomycetota > Actinomycetes > Micrococcales > Microbacteriaceae > Rathayibacter > Rathayibacter sp. AY1D9. The sequence continues at coordinate 41,825 of NZ_PSVQ01000023.1, read as the reverse complement.
GCATCGAGATCAAGTACACGGGCGACAAGGAGTTCGAGAAGCAGATCGGCATCAAGGTCCAGGGTGGCGACACCCCCGACCTCGCGATCTTCCCGCAGCCGGGTCTGCTCGCCGACACCGTCGCCTCCGGCAAGGTGCAGGAGCTCCCCGAGGGCGCCCTCGCCAACGTCAAGCAGAACTGGTCCGAGGACTGGCAGAAGTACGGCCAGGTCGACGGCACCCAGTACGGCGCGCCGCTGATGGCGTCGGTCAAGGGCTACATCTGGTACTCCCCGGCCAAGTTCAAGGAGTGGGGCGTCTCCGTTCCCACGACGTGGGACGAGATGGAGGCGCTCGGCAAGACGATCGCCGAGAAGACCGGCGGACCGTCCTGGTGCGCGGGCTTCAACTCCGGTGAGGCCTCCGGCTGGCCCGGAACCGACTGGATCGAGGACGCCGTCCTCCGCGAGGCCGGCCCCGACGTCTACGACTCCTGGGTCGCGGGCGACACCCCCTTCACCGACCCGGCCATCAAGTCCGCGTTCGACTCCGTCGGATCGATCCTCCTCGACCCGACCCTCGTCAACGCCGGCTACGGCGACGTGAAGTCGATCAACTCCACCGCCTTCGGCGACGTCGCCCAGAACATGGCGAACGGCACCTGCGCGCTGACCCACCAGGCCTCGTTCTTCGAGGGCTTCCTGACCTCGGCCGGCGCCAACGTGGCCGAGGACGGCGACGTGTGGGCCTTCCTCACCCCGCCGGTCAAGGCCGACGACGCCCAGGCCGTCACCGGTGGTGGCGAGATGGTCGCCGCGTTCTCGAACGACGAGGACACCGCGAAGGTCCAGGAGTACCTGGCCAGCGCCGACTGGGCCAACAGCCGCGTCTCCCTCGGCGGCGTCATCTCCGCGAACACCGGTCTCGACCCGGCCAACGCGGGCAGCGACGTCCTGAAGGACTCCATCGCGATCCTCCAGAACCCGGACACCACGTTCCGCTTCGACGCGTCCGACCTCATGCCGAAGGCAGTGGGCTCGGACAGCTTCTTCAAGGGCATGGTCGACTGGATCGACGGCACGAGCACCGACCAGGCGCTCGAGGAGATCCAGGCCGGCTACACCTCCTAGCAGCGGAGCAGAGCCGCCGCTCCCGAGTGGCGGCTCAGCTGTGACGGCCCGGCCCCCGAATCCACGGATCCCGGGGCCGGGCCCCTCCTGAGTCCAGAGTCGCACTCGAAAGGGCGTCCATGTCCCCCATCACCATCTCGGGGTTCTTCCAATGGCTGGCGGGAATCCCGCCGCTCGCGCAGATCCCGCTCATCCTCCTGGCCTTCGCGGCCGTGGTGGCGCTCATCCTCTTCTTCGTCGAGATCGCGCCCCGCCGCGGCACCGGCTACACGGTCCTCCGGCTCGCGGTGACGGTCGTCCTGCCGGTCGTCCTCCTGCTGGTCTTCGGCCTCTACAACTCCGTCCTCTGGGTCGCGGTGGTGGCCGCCGTCATCGGCGGCGCGCTGTTCCTGCTCGACTTCCGGTCCCGCAAAGGCGCGGGCTACGGACTCCAGCTCATCGCGTTCATGGCACCGGCCGCCTTCTTCATCCTCATCGGCCTGATCTACCCGACGATCACGACGGCCATCAACGCGTTCATGAAGAACGACGGCTCCGGATTCGCCGGCATCGACAACTTCGTCTGGGTCTTCACCAGCCCCGACGGCATCACCGCCTTCCTCAACACGGTGGTCTGGGTGCTCCTGGCCCCGATCACGGCGACCGCGATCGGTCTCGCCTACGCGGTCTTCATCGACAAGAGCCGCGGCGAGAAGTTCTTCAAGCTGCTGGTCTTCATGCCGATGGCGATCTCGTTCGTCGGCGCGTCGATCATCTTCAAGTTCTTCTACGACGTGCGCCAGGGCGAGCAGATCGGCCTCCTCAACGGCATCCTCACCGCCTTCGGCGCCCCGCCGGTCGACTGGCTGGGACTCGAGCCGTGGAACACGCTGTTCCTCGTCGTCGTCCTCATCTGGACCCAGGCCGGATTCGCCATGACGGTGCTCTCCGCCGCCATCAAGGGCGTCCCCTCCGAGCAGCTCGAAGCGGCCTCGCTCGACGGAACCAGCGCGTGGCAGTCCTTCTGGAACGTCACCGTCCCCGGCATCCGCTCCTCGATCGTGGTCGTCCTCACGACGATCTCGATCGCGTCGCTGAAGGTCTTCGACATCGTCTCGGCGATGACCGGTGGCCGCTCCGACACCACGGTCCTCGCGTTCGAGATGGTCCGCCAGTTCCAGCTCGGCGCCCGCAGCGGCTACAGCGCGGCCCTCGCGGTCATCCTGTTCCTGCTCGTGCTCCCGATCGTCGTCTACAACGCCCGCCAGCTCGCCAAGCAGAGGGAGATCCGATGAGCGTCACGCCCACTCCGATCCAGGTTCCGGTCGACCGCAGCACCGAGCGCGCGCTCGCCCGCGGCGAGTCCAGGATCGAGGCGGCCAGCGGCAAGGTCAAGAAGGCGACGACATCGCGCGGCGCCACTCTCGCCGCGCTGATCATCGCCGTCATCTGGACCGTCCCCACCCTCGGCCTGTTCATCTCGTCGTTCCGCCCCGCGAACGACATCAAGACGACCGGCTGGTGGACGATCTTCGCCAACCCCGGTTTCACCCTCGACAACTACGCGAACGCGCTCAACTCGGGCGACAGCCTGACCCTGGGCAAGGCGTTCGTGAACTCGCTGGTCATCACGCTGCCGGCGGCGCTGATCCCGATCACGATCGCCAGCCTCGCCGCCTACGCGTTCGCCTGGATCGACTTCAAGGGCCGCAACACGCTCTTCGTCCTCGTGTTCTCACTCCAGATCGTCCCCATCCAGATGGCGCTCGTGCCGCTGCTGCAGCTGTTCTCGGACGGCCTGCGCATCGGAGGGCTCTACATCCTCCCCGGCCTCGGGGTGAACGGGTTGGACGGCTCCTACGCGAAGGTGTGGATCGCGCACACGATCTTCGCGCTCCCGCTCGCGATCTTCATGCTCCACAACTTCATCTCCGAGATCCCCGGCGAGGTCATCGAAGCGGCACGAGTGGACGGCGCCGGACACGGCCAGATCTTCTTCCGCATCGTGCTCCCGCTCTCGGTCCCCGCCATCGCCTCCTTCGGCATCTTCCAGTTCCTCTGGGTCTGGAACGACCTGCTGGTCGCGACGGTCTTCACCTCCGGACAAGGGCTGCCGATCACGAAGGCGCTGCAGGACCTCACCGGCTCCTACGGCCAATCGTGGGAGCTGCTCACGGCCGGCGCGTTCATCTCGATCATCGTGCCGCTCATCGTGTTCTTCTCCCTCCAGAGGTTCTTCGTCCGCGGCCTCCTCGCCGGCGCCACCAAGGGCTGACGACCCGCGGACCGCATGGTGGTCGAGTAGCGGTGGAGCGGGGTGTCGAGATCGGGCACCGGGGAGGTACCCGGCACGGGCATCGGGTGCGGGACGGCGCGTCGGCGCGGCGCGGGATTGCACGACTTCGCCGTGGGCGGAAGGGCGGGGGTCCGGAGGCGGGCGGGGCTAGGGTCGAGCCGTGAGCAGGATGGGTGACGTCGCGGCAGGCGGCGGGATGCGCGGAGGGGCGCGCGGCGGGAGGATCTCGAGCAGCGATCCGGACAGCCAGCGGGAGATCAACGCGGCGGCTCCGAAGGTCGACGACCTGCTCCGGCGCATCGCGGGACTCTTCCGCGACCACCGCCCCAAGCTCACGCTCACCGTGATCCTCGTGCTCGTCGGCGCCGCCCTCACGGTGGTGCCCCCGCTCCTCACTCAGCTGGCCTTCGACCGCGGGCTCTTCCCGCCAGGCGGACGCCCGAACCTCCCGGTGCTGCTCGAGCTGGTCGGCGTCATGGTGCTGGTCTGGGCGTTCTCGGCGATCCTCGGCGTCTGGCAGACCTACCTCACCGCGACCGTCGGCAACACGGTCATGGGGGAGCTGCGCATCCGCCTCTTCCGCCACCTGCAGGCGATGGAGCTCGGCTTCTTCACCCGCACCCGCACCGGCGTCATCCAGTCGCGCCTCGCCAACGACGTGGGCGGCGTGGCCAACGTGCTCACGAACACCGTCTCGAGCGTCCTCGGCAACACCGTCACCGTGATCGCGGCCGTCGTCGCGATGCTCCTGCTCTCGTGGCAGATGACGATCGTCGCCCTCGTCCTCACTCCGGTGCTCGTCGTGGCCCAGCGCCGCGTCGGCCAGGTGAGGGCGCGCATCGCGACGAAGACGCAGGAGTCGCTGTCCGAGATGACCGCGATCACCCAGGAGACCCTGAGCGTCTCGGGCATCCTCCTGGCCAAGAGCTTCGGCCGCCAGGAGTCGGAGGTGACGCGCTACGCCGACGAGAACGGCCGCCAGATCGAGCTCCAGGTGCGGCAGCAGATGTCCGGCCAGTGGTTCTTCGCGATGGTGCAGATCTTCCTCTCGGTCATCCCCGTGATCGTGTACCTCGTGGCCGCCTGGCTGATCCTCGGCGGCACCACCGTCACCGCCGGGACCGTCGTGGCCTTCACCACCGTGCAGGCGCGCCTGATGTGGCCGCTCCTGGGCCTGATGCGCGTCGCGCTCGACCTGCAGACGGCCGGAGCGCTGTTCGCCCGCATCTTCGAGTACCTGGACCTGCGCCCGGCGATCACGGACAGGGCAGATGCACGCGAGGTCTCGGGCGAGCTCGGCCGGGTCGAGCTCGACGACGTCGTGTTCCGCTACCCCGACCAGGCGGAGGACGCGCGCCCGACGCTCGACCACGTCTCGGTCGCGATCGAGCCGGGCCAGTTCGTCGCCTTCGTCGGTCCCTCCGGCGCGGGCAAGACCACCATCTCGTATCTCGTCCCGCGCCTCTACGACGTGGCCGGGGGAGCGGTGCGCTTCGCCGGTACCGACGTGCGCGAGCTGCGGCAGGAGTCGCTCGTCTCGCACATCGGCATCGTCAGCCAGGAGACCTACCTCTTCCACGCGACGATCGGCGACAACCTCCGCTACGCCCGCCCGGACGCGACGCAGGAGGAGCTGGAGGCGGCCGCCCGCGCCGCGAACATCCACGCGACGATCACGTCGTTCCCCGACGGCTACGACACGCTGGTCGGCGAGCGCGGCTACCGGCTCTCCGGAGGCGAGAAGCAGCGGCTCGCGATCGCGCGCGTCCTGTTGAAGGACCCGGCGGTCCTCATCCTCGACGAGGCGACCAGCGCCCTCGACACCGTCTCGGAGCGGATCGTCCAGACCGCGCTCGACGACGCCGCCCGCGGCCGCACCACCATCGCGATCGCTCACCGGCTCTCGACCATCGTGTCGGCCGACGTCATCCACGTGGTCGAGGGCGGCCGGATCGTCGAGTCGGGCACCCACCGCGAGCTGCTCGGCCTCGGCGGTCTCTACGCCTCGCTCTACGCGCAGCAGACGGAGTCGGCCCTCCAGGGCTGAGCCGCGGATCGGCGGCCGGACTCCGCGGGGCTACTCGCAGCCGACGCCGTCTGAGTCGCCAGGCCCCGTGCACGACGTCGGCGGAGAGCACGTGCCCCTCCCGGGTGGGGAGGCGCACCACTCTCAGCCGCTGTCGTGCGCGCCGGAGGCGGTCACTCCGCCGGCCGGTCCTCGAGCATCTGCTCCATCAGCGAGATCTCGGCCTCCTGGGCCTTCACGACGGAGGAGGCGAAGTCGGTGGCGACCGTCACGCGGCTCCGGGCGAGCAGCGCCTCGGCCATGTCGATCGCGCCGCGGTGGTGGGCGATCATCAGCTCGAGGAACATCCGGTCGAAGTCGCGGCCCGACGCGCTGCTGAGGGCGGTGATCTGGTCCGGTGTCGCGAGACCGGGCATGCTCGCGGGCACGACGCCGTCCTCGGTCCCCATCCCCATCGACGAGTGCTCGTCGGCGGCTCCGGCCAGGGTCGGCCGGCCCATCCAGGTCATCGAGGGCTCTGGAGCGGCCTGCGGCAGGCCCCACGAGTTCAGCCAGCCGAAGAGCTGCCCGGCCTGCTGCTGCTGGGTGAGCAGGATGTCCTTCGAGACGGTGAGGACCTCGTCGTCGGCGCTGCGCTCGCGGGCGATCATCGCCAGCTCGGCGCCCTGCAGGTGGTGCACCTGCATGTCGCGCGCGAAGCCCGCTTCGGCGCTGGCGCTCGAGGGCGTCGCCGCGGAGGCGAACGGGGCGAGCGCGCCGAAGAGGTAGCCGCCGGCCGCCCCGAGGAGGAGCGCGACCACGGCGACCGCGGCGACGAGGATCCGGCCCCTACTGCTTGCCGGGCGCATCGATCCCTCCGGTGCAGGGGGCGCCGGGCTCCGGAGCGCTCGAGGACTGCCAGAAGCGCTCGACGAAGGCGTCGATGCGGGGGTCCTCGGGCGAGTCGATCGCGACCTGGGCGTCCCAGGCGCTCAGCACGATGGGCGACTCGAGGCCCTCGTAGGGCGAGACGACGGAGTAGGTGTCGGGCATCGCGGCGATCAGCGCGTCGACCTCGCTCTGCGGGAGCTCGGGGTCGTACGTGGCCCAGACGGCGCCGTGCTCGAGGTCGTGCACCGCGTTCTCGTTCGGGACGGGCTCGTCGTAGACGCCGCAGTTCATCCACACGGCGTTGTGCGGGCCGCCCGCCGGCGGGGTCTGCGGGTAGTCGACGGCGCCGGCGACGTGGGTGGCGTCGTTGTCGAAGGTCTGCAGGCCGTCGATCTCGCGCGCCTCGACGATCTGCTGGTTCCCGAAGACGGTGACCGCGACGATCCCGCCGACCGCGAGGACGGCCAGGGCCGACAGCGACCAGATCCAGATGCGGGAGCCGCGCTTGCGGCGGTCCTGCTCGCGCTTGTAGGCCTCGAGCTTCTCCTGTCGGGCGCGGTTCTTGGCGGACATCGTGTCTTTGGGCACGGCGGCGTCTCTCGTTCTGAGGGCGGAAGGCGCCTGGGGCGGGCGCAGGCGCCTGAGAGGCGCTCTCAGAGGATAACGAGCGAGGCTTCGGATCGGATCAATGCGCGGTCAGGGGGATCTCGATGCGCCCGAGGAGCGGGCCGCTCGATCAGCGGGAGAGGAGGCCGCGGAGGAGTGGGACGGCGCGCCGCCGCTCCGCTCAGGGGGCGAAGGTGAGCCAGAGCAGCAGGCCGTTCAGGACGATGAGGAAGACGGCGGCCAGAGCGGCGGCGAGGGTGGTGAACCAGCGGTTCGTCTGGTCGCCCATCAGGCGGCGGTCGCATGTCAGGATCACGAGCGGCACGAGCGCGAAGGGGATGCCGAACGACAGGACCACCTGGCTGAGCACCAGCGCGCGCGTCGGGTCGAAGCCGATCGCGAGCACCAGGAGCGCCGGGATCAGCGTGACCAGACGACGGGCGACGAGCGGCACCCGCACCTGGAGCAGACCGTGCATGATCTCGGCCCCCGCGTACGCGCCGACCGAGGTCGAGGCGAGGCCGGAGGCGAGCAGGCCGACGGCGAACAGGGTCGCGACCACCGGGCCGAGCGCCGCTCCGATGGCCGCGTGGGCGCCCTCGAGGCTGTCGGTCCCGGCGACTCCCGCGAGGGAGTGCGCGGCGAGGAGCAGGATCGCGAGGTTCACGGTGCCGGCGATGGCGAGGGCGATCGTCACGTCGATCCGGGTGGCGACCAGGATCCTCCGGCGCGCGCCGACGCCCTCGACGTGGCCGAAGCGGTCCCGGGCGAGCGCGGAGTGGGCGTAGATCGCGTGGGGCATGACGGTCGCGCCCAGGATCGAGGCGGCGAGCAGCACCGACTCCGAGCCCTCGAAGCGCGGCACGAGACCGGCGACGGTCGCGCCCGCGTCCGGGGGATCGACGACCACGCCGACCGTGAAGCCGATGGCGATCAGCACCATCAGCGCCGTGATCACCCGCTCGAACGGCTGCGCCCCGCCCCGCGTCTGCACGAGCAGCAGCACCAGCGAGACCGCGCCGGTGACCACGCCGCCGGCCAGCAGCGGCAGTCCGAAGAGCAGGTTGAGCGCGATCGCACCGCCGATCACCTCGGCCAGGTCGGTCGCCATCGCGACGGTCTCGGCCTGCAGCCAGTAGGCCCGGCGGCCCCAGCGGCCGCGCAGGCGGTCGCCGAGCAGCTCGGGGAGGCTGCGGCCGGTCATCAGGCCGAGCTTCGCCGAGAGGTACTGGATGAGCCAGGCCATCAGGTTGCCGAGCACCACCACCCAGACCAGGAGGTAGCCGAACCGGGCGCCGGCCGTCATGTTGCTGGCGACGTTGCCCGGGTCGAGGTAGGCGACTCCGGCGACCAGCGCCGGGCCGAGCAGGCGGAGGAGGTGGATGTCGGCCGGACGCCGCGGCGGTGCGGCGATCGGTGAGGTCATTCGGGGTCCGTTCCGGGTCGACGGCGGCGCTCGCGGACCCCCACGATAGGGCACCGGCGCGACCGGCGGCACTCCCCTCCCGAGACCGCTACCTGTGCCTCCGCCCACCCCCGTCACACGCCCGGAGCCGGTTGCTACGCTGGCGGGATGAGCCTGGATCGCGCCCTTCCCGCACGCCCGGAGACCGGGATGGCCTACGCCGATTCGGTCCTCGACCTCATCGGCGACACCCCGCTGGTGAAGCTGGGCCCGGTCGCGGCGGGCGTGCAGGCGACCGTGCTGGTCAAGGTCGAGTACCTGAACCCCGGCGGCTCGTCGAAGGACCGCATCGCGACCCGCATCATCGACGCCGCCGAGCGCGACGGGCTGCTGAAGCCCGGCGGCACCATCGTGGAGCCGACCAGCGGCAACACCGGCATCGGCCTCGCCCTCGTCGCGCAGCAGCGCGGCTACCGCTGCGTGTTCGTGTTGCCGGACAAGGTGGGGGAGGACAAGCGCAACGTCCTCACCGCCTACGGGGCCGAGATCGTCGTGACGCCGACGGCCGTCGCTCCGGAGGACCCCGCCTCCTACTACTCCGTCTCGGACCGCCTCGCCCGCGAGATCCCCGGCGCCTTCAAGCCCAACCAGTACGCGAACCTCAACGGACCGCTCAGCCACTACGAGACCACGGGCCCCGAGATCTGGCGCGACACCGCCGGCCGGCTCACCCACTTCGTCGCGGGAGTCGGCACGGGCGGCACCATCAGCGGCGTCGGCCGCTACCTCAAGGAGGTGTCGGAGGGCCGCGTGCAGATCGTCGGCGCCGATCCCGAGGGCTCCGTCTACTCCGGCGGCGGGGGTCGCCCGTACCTGACCGAGGGCGTCGGCGAGGACTTCTGGCCGAGCGCGTACGACCCGAGCGTCGTCGACCGGATCATCGCCTCCAGCGACGCCGAGTCGTTCGCGATGACCCGCCGCCTCGCCCGCGAGGAGGGGCTGCTCGTCGGCGGATCGAGCGGGCTCGCCGTCTCCGTCGCGCTCAAGGCCGCCGCCGGTCTCGGGCCGGACGACGTCGTCGTCGTGCTCCTGCCGGACGGCGGGCGCGGCTACCTCGGCAAGATCTTCAACGACCGCTGGATGCGCTCCTACGGCTTCCTCGAGATGCGCGACGAGGGCACCGTCCGAGATGTGCTCCGCGCGCGGGCGGCCAGCGGGCAGGCCGACCTCCCGGCGCTCGTGCACGCTCACCCGACCGACACGATCCGCGACGCGATCGGCATCATGACCGAGTACGGCGTCTCGCAGCTGCCGGTGCTGACCGCCGAGCCGCCCGTCGTGATGGGCGAGGTCGTCGGAGCCGTCGACGAGCGCGAGCTGCTCGACCGCGTCTTCGCCGGATCCGCCTCGATGAACGACCCGCTCGGCGACTGCGTGGGCGACGCGCTCGCGCTGATCGGGCTCGGCGAGAGCATCACCGCCGCCCGCGCCGCGCTCACCGAGCGCAGCGCCCTCCTCGTCACCGACGAGGGCAAGCCCGTCGCGGTGATCACCCGACAGGACCTCCTCACCTACGCCACGGCCTGACGGCCGCCGCCTCCGCACCTCCGACCCAGGGAGCCCGCACCATGCCCAAGAAGCAGCACTTCGACACCCGCGCCATCCACGCCGGCCAGGAGTTCGATCCGACCACCGGCGCGGTCGTGCCGCCCGTCTACATGACCTCCACGTTCGTCCAGGACGGCATCGGCGGACTCCGGGGCGGCTACGAGTACGCCCGCTCGGCGAACCCGACGCGCGACTCGCTCCAGGAGCTCATCGCCTCGCTCGAGGGTGCGGACGTCGCCTACTCCTTCTCCTCCGGCCTCGCGGCCGAGGACACCCTGCTGCGCGCCGCCCTCGCGCCCGGCGACCACGTCGTCCTGGGCAACGACGCGTACGGCGGCAGCCACCGCCTGATCGACCGGGTGCACAGCGCCTGGGGCGTGCGCAACACGGCCGTCGACATGTCGAACCTCCGCGAGGTGCAGCGGGCGATCGTCCCCGGCGAGACGAAGATGCTCTGGGTCGAGACCCCGTCGAACCCGCTGATGACCATCAGCGACATCGCCGAGCTCGCCGACCTGGCCCACGCGCACGACCTGATCGTCGTCGTCGACAACACGTTCGCCTCCTCCGCCCTGCAGCAGCCGCTGGCCCTCGGTGCCGACGTGGTCGTGCACTCGACCACGAAGTACCTCGGTGGCCACTCGGACGTCGTCGGCGGCGCGCTCGCCCTGCGCTCGGGGCCGCTGGCCGAGAAGATCGCGTTCCTGCAGTTCGCGGTCGGAGCGATCTCGGGCCCGATGGACGCGTGGCTCACGGTCCGCGGCATCAAGACCCTCGGGGTGCGGATGGAGCGCCACTCCGTCAACGCGCAGGCGGTCGCCGAGTTCCTCGTCGAGCACCCGGCGGTGACGGCCGTGCACTACCCGGGCCTGCCCTCGCACCCCGGCCACGAGCTGGCGAAGCGCCAGATGTCGCGGTTCGGCGGGATGCTCTCGCTCGAGCTCGCGACGCCGCGCGCGGCCCGGAAGTTCGCCGAGTCGACCGAGCTGTTCCAGCTCGCGGAGTCGCTGGGCGGCGTCGAGTCGTTGATCGGCTACCCGAGCGAGATGACGCACGCGTCGGTGAAGGGCACGCCGCTGGAGGTCTCGGAGTCGCTGGTGCGCCTCTCGGTGGGCCTCGAGGACTCGTCCGACCTGATCGCGGACCTGTCGGCGGCGCTGCCGAAGAAGTAGAGGCGGGAACGCCGCCCCGCGGGGCGGCATCTCGATGGTGCGCCCGATCCGGCCCCTGCCAGGATCGGGCGCATGACCTCCTCGCGCCGCTTCGTCGATCTCAGCCACACCGTCGCGGACGGGCTGGTGACCTACCCGGGCCTGCCCGCTCCGCGCATCCGGCCGCACCTCACCCGTGAGGCGTCCCGCGCCTCCTACGCACCCGGCACCGAGTTCGCGATGGACGTCATCGAGATGATCGGGAACACGGGCACGTACCTCGACAGCCCGTTCCACCGCTACGAGGGCGGAGCCGATCTCGCCGCTCTCCCGCTCGAGACGCTGGTCGACCTGCCGACCGTCGTGGTCGACGCGACCGGAGCCACCGAACGGGGCATCGGCTCGGACGCGGTCGCGGGACTCGACGTCCGCGGCGCCGCCGTCCTCCTCCGCACCGGCTGGGACGCGCACTTCGCCACGCCCGGGTACGGCAGGGGCGCCCCCTTCCTCAGCGGCGAGGCGGCGGAGGCGCTCGTCGCCGCCGGCGCGGTGCTGGTCGGCATCGACTCGGTGAACATCGACGACACGGAGTCGGGCGGATCGCGGCCCGCGCACTCGGCCCTCCTCGCCGCGGGAGTGCACGTCGTCGAGCACCTCACCGGCCTCGGCGGGCTGCCGGCGACAGGGGCGCGCTTCACCGCCGTGCCGCCGAAGGTGCGGGGCTTCGGGACCTTCCCGGTGCGGGCCTTCGCGGTCGTCGACGAGCCCTGACCGGCGCAGGGCGCCCGGGCGCCTCCGGCTAACCTGGACCGATGCATCCCGCTCTCGCCGCCGTCGGCCGGCGCGTCCGGCCCCGCACGCGCCTCGCGGCGCTGGGCCGTCGTGTCCGTCCCCGCACGCGGCTGCGCTCCGCGGCCCGGGTCGTCCGCTCCGCCCCTCAGCGCCTCTCGGAGCGCCGCGCCGCCGTGATCGCCGCCCGGCCGATCGACCACCCCTCGCCCGCGCTCCGGCGCGAGCTGCTGCTGCTCGCCCTGGCCAACCGATTCTCCCGCCGCTCCGCAGTCGATCCGGCGGGCGAGGTCGTGGTGACGATGACCACGCACGGCGAGCGGCTGCAGCGGGTCCACGTGGCGCTCGAGTCGATCGCCCGCGGCGACGCCCGGCCCGCGCGCCTGGTGCTCTGGCTCGACAACCCGGCCCTGCACGCCGACCTGCCCGCGCCGCTGCGCCGCCTCCGCCGCCGCGGCGTCGAGATCCGCCTGGTCGACGGCTACCGCGTGCACACGAAGTACTACCCGCACCTGCTCTCGGGCCGGGCGGGGGAGCGCGACCTCGTCACCTCCGACGACGACATCGTGTACCCGCGCACCTGGCTGAGGGGTCTGCTCGACGCCCGCTCGCGCTACCCCCGCGAGACCGTGCTCTGCTACCGCGCCCACCGGGTGGGGATCGTCGACGGCGCCGTGGCTCCGTACACGAGCTGGACGCCGGTCGCCGACACGCGCGCGTCGACCGACGTCTTCGGCACCTCCGTCTCCGGGCAGCTGCTGCCCGCCGCGCTCCTCGGCGAGATCGCCGCGCACGGGGAGGCGTTCCGCGAGATCGCCCCGGACGCCGACGACATCTGGCTGCACGTGCGCGCGGTCGACGCCGGCTACCGGATCGCGCAGATCGAGCCCCGGGCCCAGCTGTTCCCGTTCGTGCCGCGCACGCAGCAGTCCGGGCTCTACCTCGTCAACTACTGGGACGGCGGCAACGACCGCCAGGCCCGCGCGGCCTACACGCCCGAGGTGACGGCGCGGATCGCGGCGGACGCGTCCGCGAGAGGGGAGGTGCGCTGATGCGCCTGCTGTTCGTGAGCAACCTCTACCCGCCGCAGGTGCTCGGCGGATACGAGATGACCTGTGCGCGCGTCGCGGAGGCGATGGCGGCCCGCGGCCACACCGTGCGCGTGCTGACCACGCCGACCTACCTGCCGCCGGAGCCCTCGGGCGTCGAGGTGCACCGCACGCTGAGCCTGCGCACCTACTTCCCGCTGCCGCAGACCGGCGGCGAGATCGCTCAGCTGCTGCACCACGAGAGCGCCGTCTCGCGGTTCGAGAACACCCGCATCCTGCTCGAGGAGCTGCGCGACTTCGCGCCGACCCACGTGGTGGCCTTCAACCTGCTCGGGATCGGCGGCCTCGCGATGATCGACCTGCTGCGGGCGGTGGAGGCGCCGTGGATGTGGAACCTCGGCGACCGCATCCCGAACGCCCTGGTCGACGGGCTGCCCGAGCGCGTGCTCCGCGTCTACGGCGCCCAGGCCCCCGACCACTTCGACCGCGGCGAGATCGTCGCGGTCAGCCGCTCCCTCGTCGACGCGATCGAGGCCGGCGGGCTGAGCCTGGGCGAGGTCGAGGTGATCGGGCGCGGAGTGTCCGTTCCCCCCGACACCGCGGAGCCGCGGCGCTACCGCGAGGGCGGGACCACCCGGTTCACGTTCGCCGCGTCGCTCGGCGAGCACAAGGGCGTCGGGCTGGTGCTGGAGGCGGCGGCGTCTCTCGCGGAGGAGACCCGCGACTTCCGCGTGGACCTCTACGGCGACGGAGACGTGGACGGCTGGCGCGCCCGGGCGGACGAGGCGGGCCTGGCCGGCCTGGTCGAGTTCCACGGAGCGACGCCGCACGCCGAGGTGCTCGCCGCGCACGGCCGCGCCGACGCGTTCCTCTTCCCGACCTGGGCCGGAGAGGCGTTCGGCGTCGCGCCGGTCGAGGCGGCCGCGGCGGGCGCCGTGCCGATCGTGACGGCGGCCAGCGGAGTAGCGGAGTTCCTCATCGACGGCGTCGACTGCATCAAGATCACCCGCTCCGCCCCGGCGCTCCTCGAGGCGATGCGGGACGTGGCGAGCGGGGCGGTGGACCTCGAGGCGCTCGGTCGGCGGGGCCGGGCCGCGGCGCGCGGACCGCTCTCGTTCGAGCGCTCCGTCGAGCTGATCGAGGCCTCGCTCGAGCGCCGCTCCCGGCCGGGCCTCGCCGACCGCCTCGCCGACACCACCCTCGAGGCCGACATCATGAACAAGGATCTGCGGGCGATGGACGTGCTCCACCGCCGCTTCTCCGGACGGGACCACGACGATGACCACTGACCACGACTTCCTCCAGGACCCCGGCTCCGCGCCCACCCGGCTCGGCCGCGGCGGCGTCGTGCTCCGCGACGCGGTGCACCGGCTGGTCGCCCCCTGGTTCGAGCAGGCGCGGCTGCGCACGGAGGAGCTGCGCGCCGAGACGGCGGCCCTGCGCGACGAGGTGGCCGGGCTCCGCGGCGAGCTGAGCGCGGTGCAGGGCGACGTCTCCGTGCTGCGCGACGAGTCGGCGGGCCTCCGGGAGGCGCTGGACGAGCTCAGCGCGTCGGTCGCGGCCGACCGAGCCTCGTCCGAGGCGGCGGGTGCGGCGGCCGCCGAGCAGGCCGCCGACACCGCGGCGGCTCTCGACGAGCGCGTCCGCGGGGCCGAGCTCGAACTGCGGGCGGTCACCCGGCGCCTCGCGGAGGCGCTCGACCGCTGAGGCGGCGAGGCCCGGTCCTCGCGGCGATCAGGCGGGGACCGCCGTCCGCGCGAGCAGCTCGGCGATACGACCGGTGCAGCCGCCGCAGCCCGTGCCGGCGCGGGTCGCCCGCCCGACGCAGGCGACCGTCCCGTGTCCCGCCGCAGCCGCATCGGTGATCACCGCCGCCGTCACGCCGTTGCACCAGCAGACCGTGGCATCGGGGGCGAACGGATCGCCGGTCGCCGCGGCGCCCGCATCCGGGGCGTCCAGACGCAGGAGGCTCGACCGGTCCGCCGGCAGCTCCGAGCCCCGCTCGAAGAGGAGGCTGAGCTCGGCGCCGACCCGGGGCAGACCCACCGAGACGAACCCGCGCAGCACTCCTCCCGCGGTCACGAGCTTGGCGTAGCCGCCGCGGGCGGGGTCCGCCCACAGGGTCACCTCGAGGTGCTCCTCGCCCGGGCGGTGCGGGTCCCACGGCTCCGGGGCCACGTCGCCTCCTGCCACGAGGTCGACGCCCTCGGCCTTCAGCATCACGACCGCCGGTCTGGCGTCGGGGACGCGCTCCTCGCCGCAGCGGCCCTCCGCCTCCGCCCGGATCCGCGCTGCGAGCCGGTCCGCCTGCTCCCATCCCGGACCGATCAGTCCGCTCGGTCCGCCGGGCACGCGGCCGTCGGGCAGGGCCGAGCCGCGGGGGGCGACGTGCGCGCAGTCGCCGATCGCGAAGACGTCCGGGTCGCTCCAGCTGCGCAGCTGCTCATCGACCAGGATCCCGGTCGAGACGGCGAGCTCCGCGCCCGCGGCCAGCTCGACACGCGCACCGACACCGCACGAGAGCACCAGCAGATCCCCCTCGATCTGCTTGCCGTCAGCGCAGACGAGCGCCTGGAAGTGCGCACGGCCGCGGTCGTCGTGCGCGAGCAGGACGCTCTCGGACCGGGCGTGCGCCACCATCTCGACGCCGGCCGCGCGGGCGGCCGCGGCCAGCATCCGGCCCCCGCCCGTGTCGAGATTGCGGGCCATCGGGATGTCGCCGTGGAAGACCACCACCACCTGCGCGCCCTGCTCGGCGGCCGCGAGGGCGAACTCGATCCCGAGCACTCCCGCCCCGAGCACGACGAGGCGCGCGCCGGAGCGCACGGACTCGCGGACCACCCGGGCGTCGGCCAGGTCGCGCAGCGCCACCACCCGCTCCGGGAGGGGCCGGGAGCCCGCGTCGAGCGACTCCGGATCGGCGGCGCGCACCGTCCGCTCGCGTCGGGACCGCTCCATCCCGGCGAGGGTCGGCACGTTCGCCCGGGCGCCGGTGGCCAGGACGAGGCGGTCGTAGGGCAGCCGCTCGCCGTCGTGCAGCCGCACGACGTTCCGCGCGCGGTCGATCCCCACGACGGCCGCTCCCAGGCGCAGGACGACGCCCGCCGCCTCCGCCGCCGTCCGGTCGCCGAGGTCGAGGCGCTCGCGGGTCGCCCGGCCGACGGCGTACTCCGCGAGCAGGACACGGTTGTACGGGTCGTCGCTCTCGGCGCCGACCACCGTCAGCGCGACCAGACCGGCCCGCACGGCCGGCAGCAGCTCCTCGACGAAGCGCGAGCCGACGGGGCCATAGCCGATCAGGACGATCCGCTCGGGAGGTGTCTCAGGCATGTGCCGTCCCTTCCGCGCGGACCCAGACCCGCGTGCGCTTGAACTCGGGCATCGACGACACCGGGTCCACGACGGCCTCGGTGAGGAGGTTCGCGCACTGCTCACCCGCGTAGTGGAAGGGCAGGAACACCGTGTCGTGGCGGATGTCCGCGGTGACGCTCGCGCGGGCGCGGACCACGCCGCGCGCGTTCCCGATCGCCACAGGTGCTCCGTCGCGGACGCCGAGCCGGGAGGCGGTCGCCGGGTGGATCTCGAGCCGAGCCTCGGGGCGGGCCGCATCGAGCTCCGCGACCCGCCGGGTCTGGGTGCCCGACTGGTACTGCTGGAGGTAGCGGCCGGTCACGAGGGTCAGCTCCTCGCCGCGGTCCACGACGACGGGGACGGCGGGGATGACGGCGACCAGGCGCGCCCGGCCGTCGGGGTGC
Organism: Rathayibacter sp. AY1D9; assembly: GCF_002932395.1. Taxonomy (NCBI): domain Bacteria; kingdom Bacillati; phylum Actinomycetota; class Actinomycetes; order Micrococcales; family Microbacteriaceae; genus Rathayibacter; species Rathayibacter sp. AY1D9. The sequence continues at coordinate 25,182 of NZ_PSVQ01000023.1, read as the reverse complement.
CCGAAGCGCTCAGCGAAGAGGCGCGGCGTCCCCGTGCCGCCCGCGAGGTAGGGCCAGTGGGCGGCGATCCCGGTGTCGAGCAGGGCGTGCGAGAGGCCGGAGTAGTCGGCCACGCCTCCCGCGGACGCGCGGGCCAGCTCGTCGAACACCTCCGAGGGGACCGCCGACCAGCTCGAGGGGGCGTCGAGACGGCGCGCCAGCTCGCTCATGATCCAGAGCTCGCTGCGCACTCCTGCCGGCGGGTCGATCGCCCGGCGGCGGCGGAGCACCCGGCCCTCGAGCGAGGTCATCGTGCCCTCCTCCTCCGCCCACTGCGGCACCGGGAGCACCACATCGGCCAGCGCGGCGGTCTCGGAGAGGAAGAAGTCGCAGACGACCAGCGTGTCCAGGGCCTCGAGCCCGGCGCGGACGGCGTCGGCGTCCGGAGCCGAGACGACCACGTTGGAGCCGTGCACCAGCAGGCAGTGCACGGAGCGTCCGAGCTCGGCGAGCAGGGCGGTGGCGGGCAGGCCCGGGCCGGGGATCGATTCGGGCGTCACGTCCCAGACGGCGGCGACGTGGCGCCGCGCCTCCGGATCGCGGATGGAGCGGTACCCCGGGAGCTGATCGGCCTTCTGGCCGTGCTCGCGTCCGCCCTGGCCGTTGCCCTGACCGGTGAGCGTGCCGTACCCCGACCCCTCGCGACCCACCAGGCCGAGCACGAGAGCGAGGTTGATCGCGGCGGTCGCGGTGTCGGTGCCGTCGACGTGCTGCTCGACCCCGCGGCCGGTCAGCACGAACGACCGCCCCGCGGCGAGCCGGCGCGCGAGGGAGCGGAGGAGCGTGGTCGGCACGCCCGTGACCGCGGACGTGCGCTCCGGCCACCACGCCGAGACGCTGCGGCGCACCGCCTCGGCGCCGGTCGTGCGCGCGGCGAGGTAGGCGGTGTCGGCGAGGCCCTCGGCGAAGACCAGGTGGATCAGCCCGAGCAGGAGCGGCAGATCCGTCCCGGGAGCGGGCTGCAGATGCGTGCCGGCGCCGTCCTCCGTCAGCCGCGCGGTGGCCGAGCGGCGCGGGTCGACGACCACCAGGCCGCCCCGCGAGCGGGCACCGGCGAAGTGGGCGAGCAGCGGCGGCATCGTCGCGGCGACGTTCGAGCCCAGGAGCAGGATCGTGTCGGCGTCGTCGAGGTCGGACACCGGGAACGGCAGTCCGCGATCGACGCCGAAGGCGCGGTTGCCGGCCGCCGCGGCCGAGGACATGCAGAAGCGGCCGTTGTAGTCGATCCGGGAGGTGCCGAGAGCGATTCGAGCGAACTTCCCGAGCTGGTAGGCCTTCTCATTGGTGAGGCCCCCGCCGCCGAAGACGGCCACCGCGTCGGCGCCGTGCCGCGCCCGGACGCCGCGCACCGCCGCGGCGACCGCGTCGAGCGCCTCCTCCCACGACGCCTCCGCGAGGACGCCGTCGGCGCCGCGCAGCAGCGGGGAGACCAGTCGCTGTCCGCTCGCCAGCAGCTCGACGGAGGTCCAGCCCTTGGCGCAGAGCCCGCCCCGGTTCGTCGGGAACTCCCTCCCCTCGACCGCCAGGGGCACGGGGCCCGCCGCGGGTGTCAGCGTCATCGCGCACTGCAGGGCGCAGTACGGGCAGTGGGAGTCGGTCGGGGCGGGTGCGCTCATCGTCAGATCCGGGTCCCCGTCTTCGCGGCGAGGCGGAGGTAGACGCCGGCCGTGATCGCGAGCATCACCGCGTAGGCGCCGACGAACCAGCCCAGCGCCGTGGTGTAGTCGCCGAACTCGGTCTTGGAGAAGCCGAGCAGCTGGGGGATCACGAAGCCGCCGTAGGCGCCGATCGCCGAGATCAGGCCGAGCGCCGCGGCGGACGTGCGCTGGGCGCCGATGCCGTCGTCGCCGCGCTGGCGGGCGCGGAGGGCGAACACCGTGGGGATCATGCGGTAGGTCGCGCCGTTGCCGATACCGGCCGCCGAGAAGAGCACGAGGAAGCAGGCGAGGAAGAGCCAGAAGCTGCCGAGCGGCAGTGTCGCGATCACGCCGAGGATCCCGGCGCCCATGGCGACGAAGGCGAGGACCGTGACAGGCGCTCCGCCGAAGCGGTCGGCCAGACGGCCGCCGGAGGGGCGGGACAGCGAGCCCACCAGGGAGCCGAGGAACGCGAGGCCGACCGTCGCCGAGCCGACGGCGAAGCCGGAGAACTCGGGGAAGGTGTCGGCGATGAGCTTCGGGAACACGCCGGCGAATCCGATGAAGGACCCGAAGGTGCCGATGTAGAGCACGGCCAGCAGCCAGAGGTGCGGCTCGCGGAGCGCGGCGAGGGAGGCGGCGACGTCGGACTTCGCGGTCGAGAGGTTGTCCATGCGCTTGGCGGCGCCGATCATCGCCACGACGATCAGGGGGACCCAGAGGAAGCCTGCGATCGGCAGGTTCAGCGTGGCCGCGGCGCCGACGGTGATCGCGATCGGCACGACGAGCTGCGCGACGGAGGCGCCCAGGTTGCCGCCCGCGGCGTTGAGCCCCAGAGCCCAGCCCTTCTGCGCGTGCGGGTAGAAGAAGGTGATGTTCGCCATCGAGCTGGCGAAGTTGCCGCCGCCGAAGCCGGCGAGCGCGGCCACCAGGAGCATGACGCCGAACGGGGTCTCCGGATTCGAGACCGCGATGCCTAGTCCGACGCTCGGGATCAGCAGGAGGCCCGCCGACACGATCGTCCAGTTGCGGCCGCCGAAGCGGGGGACCATGAACGTGTACGGGATCCGCAGGGTGGCGCCGACGAGGCTCGGCATCGAGATGAGCCAGAAGATCTGCCCGGTGTCGAAGGCGAACCCGGCCGCCGGCAGCGAGACGACGACGACCGACCAGAGCTGCCAGACGACGAAGCCGAGGAACTCGGCGAAGATCGACCACCTCAGATTGCGAGCGGCGACGGAGCGTCCCTCCGCCTCCCACTGGGCGGGGTCCTCGGGGTTCCAGCCGTCGATCCAGCGGCCCGGCCGTCGGATGATGCCGGTGGATGTGGCGGCGGTCGTGGGGACGGTGGTCGGGGGTGCAGCAGTCATCGTGGTCCTCCGGAGGGTGGGCGGCGCGCGCGAGGGCGCGCTCGGGACGGGGAGGTGGAGCGGTGGTGGTGCGGGGAGGAGGCGTCAGGCGTTGCGCCCGAACAGCTCCGAGACGATGTCGACCAGCTCGCGGGCGGGCGGATCGACGGCGGTGAGGAGGGGAGCGGAGGCGAGGTCGGCCCCCGCGGAGGCGGCCAGGCCGGCGAAGTAGCCGGGCGCGAGCAGGTAGGTGGCGACCACGACGCGCGCGCCGGGGTGGGCGGCGCGCTCGGCGGCGACCGCCTCCGCGATCCGCGGCTCGGCGGCCGAGATGAACGAGGTGCTCACCTCGCGGCCGAGCTCGGCGGCGAGGAGGCGGCCGGTGGTCCAGCAGTCCGCGACGGCACCGGCGTCGCTCGAGCCGGCAGCGGCGAGCACGACGCGGTCGCCGTCGTCGAGCCCTGCCTCGTGGAGCCGGCGGGCGAGCACGCGCGCCAGGCGGGGATCGGGTCCGAGCGCGCCCGAGACCCGCACCGGCCGCTCCGCCTCCGCCGCGGCCTCGGCGAGGTCGACGTGCACGTGGTAGCCGGCCGAGAGCAGCAGCGGCACGACCACCGCCGGTCGGCCCGGCTCGAGAGAGCCCAGGGTCGCGGGGACGTCGGGCTGCTGCACGTCGACGAAGGAGTCGAGCACGTCCAGCGCCGGGTTGGCCCGGCGGACCGCCTCGACCAGCGCGGCGACGGCACGTCTCCCGTCGTCGTCGGAGGTCCCGTGGGACGCGGCGACCAGAGCGGTCCGCTGGGCGACCTCGATCGTGCCGTCGCTCTCGCGCACCTGCCAGGTGGCGAGGTGCAGCTCCGCTCGTGTGAAGCAGGCGCCGGTCTCGAGGTCGAAGACGTCCTTGTGCAGGGGCGAGGCGATCGTGGGCCGCTGCACCCCGTCGACCAGACGCGAGCCGACGATGCCGCGCGAGAGCACGGCCGCGCCGGTCGCGGGGTCGAGGTTCGAGACGGCCCGCACCCGCCCGTCGGGCAGGAGGAACAGGGCGAGCTGCACACCGCCGACCAGGGCGGCCTCGCCCCAGAGCGGCTCGAGGTCGCCGACGGCGCAGACCGGCACCCAGGTGGTGGCGGTCGCGGGGGCGAGCCGATCGAGGAGGGTCATCGCTACGCCTTCTTCCTGCGGGTGGGCCACCGCATCCGGTCGGACGCGATGAGGCAACGGTAGGGATCGCACGTTTCGTGCGAGCACGCCTCCGGTGTCACGGGCGTAACGAAGCCCTCACGGCCTGCGGCGCTCGCCGAGAGGCGCGCGTCACACGCTGTTACACCGGGGCAACGGCGGGGAAACGGGCCGTCCCTACGGTGGACGTCATGACTCCTGGAGCGAACCCCGCCGCCCGGCCCCGACGCGTGCTCGTCGTCGGAGCGGGACCCGCCGCGCACCGCCTGGTCGACGCGCTCGTCGCCCGGGCCGGCGACCAGGCGCTGGAGATCACCGTCCTCGGCGAGGAGGTGCACCGTCCCTACGACCGCGTCGCACTCTCGAAGCGCCTCGACGGCGAGCACGACCTGACTCTGGGCGACGGCGCTCTGTGGGAGTCGGCGCGGCTGATCACCTCCTCCCGTGTCGTCGCGATCGATCCCGACCGCCTGCGCGTCGAGCTCGCGGACGGCCGCTCCCTCGAGGGCGACGAGATCGTCCTGGCGACGGGCTCCTCCGCCACGGTCCCGCCGATCGAGGGCGCCGAGCACGGCCGCGTCTACCGCACGCTCGAGGACGTGGACGGGCTCGTCGCCGAGCTCGCCGCGTTCCGCGCCCGGCGCGGACGCCCCGCGATCGTGGTCGTGGTCGGCGGCGGTCTGCTCGGCCTCGAGGCGGCGGGAGGCGCGCACCGGCTCGGTGCGCGCACCGCCCTCGTCCACTCCGGCCGCTGGCTGATGAGCGCGCAGCTCGACGAGGGCGCCGGGCAGGCCCTCGGCCGCATCATCTCGGCGCAGGGGATCGCGCTGCACCTCGGCAACCGGCCCACCGCGATCCTCACCTCGCCGACGGGGACGGTGCTCGGCGTCGCGCTGACCGACGGCAGCAGCATCAGCGCCGATCTCGTGGTCTTCTCCATCGGGATCACGGCGCGCGACGAGCTCGCCCGAGCGGTCGGGATCGAGGTCGCACCGCGCGGAGGCGTGGTCGTCGACGAGGCCTGCCGCACCAGCAGGGCGGGAGTCTGGGCCATCGGCGAGGTCGCCGCGATCGACGGCCGCACCGTCGGGCTCGTCGCACCCGCCAACGCGATGGCGGAGGTTGTCGCCGACCGGATCCTCGGCGGCGACGCGACCTTCCCGGGGGTCGACGACGCCACCAAGCTCAAGCTCTCGGGCGTGGAGGTCGCCAGCTTCGGCGACGCCCTCGGCACCACGGAGGGAGCGCTCGAGGTCGTCTACGCCGATCCGGCCCGCGGTCTCTACCAGAAGGTCGTCGTCTCGGACGATGCGCGCACGCTGCTCGGCGGGATGTTCGTCGGCGACGCGGGCCCCTACTCCTCCCTCCGCCCGCTGCTGGGGCGCGAGCTGCCGGCCGAGCCCGGCGCCTACCTCGCGGCGGCGGGGGCGGAGGCGCCCTCGGGCGACCTTCCGGACGACGCCCAGGTCTGCTCGTGCAACAACGTCTCGGTCGGCGAGGTCCGCCACGCGATCGGCGAGGGGTGCACCGAGCTGGGGCCGCTCAAGGCCTGCACCCGCGCGGGCACCCAGTGCGGATCGTGCGTGCCCCTGGTGAAGAAGCTGCTCGACACGGAGCTGATCCGTGCGGGCGTCGAGGTCTCCCGCGCCCTCTGCGAGCATGTGGCGCTCAGCCGCAGCGAGCTGTTCGAGTCGGTCCGCATCCTCGGGCTGCACTCGGCCGAGCAGGTGATGGAGCGCTTCGGCTCCGGGCTGGGCTGCGACGTGTGCAAGCCGGTGATCGCCTCCGTCCTCGCCACCCAGACGAACGCCTACATCCTCGACGGCGGCCAGGCGCCGCTGCAGGACACCAACGACCGCGCCCTGGCCAACATGCAGAAGGACGGCACCTACTCCGTCGTCCCGCGGATCCCCGGGGGCGAGATCACGCCGGCGAAGCTCAAGGTGATCGCCGAGGTCGCCGAGCAGTACGGCCTCTACACGAAGATCACCGGCGGGCAGCGGATCGACATGTTCGGCGCCCGCCTCGAGCAGCTGCCCGAGATCTGGCGCCTCCTCGTCGACGCCGGCTTCGAGTCGGGTCAGGCGTACGGCAAGTCGCTGCGCACGGTCAAGTCGTGCGTCGGATCGACCTGGTGCCGCTTCGGAGTCCAGGACGCGGTCGGGATGGCGGTCTTCCTCGAGGAGCGGTACCGGGGTCTCCGCTCGCCGCACAAGTTCAAGCTCGGGGTCAGCGGCTGCGCCCGCGAGTGCGCCGAGGCGCGGGGGAAGGACATCGGCGTCATCGCGAGCGACCTCGGCTGGAACCTCTACGTCGGCGGCAACGGCGGCTACCAGCCGGCGCACGCCCAGCTGCTCGCGCAGGACCTCGACGACGAGACCCTGGTGCGCTACATCGACCGCTACGTCATGTACTACGTGCGCACGGCCGAGCGGCTCCAGCGCACCGCCCGCTGGCAGGAGGAGCTCCCCGGCGGCCTCGAGCACGTGCGCGAGGTGGTCTGCGAGGACTCGCTCGGCATCGCCGCCGAGCTGGAGGCCGCCATGGCCACGCACGTCGACACCTACGTCGACGAGTGGGCGGCGACCCTCGCCGATCCCGACCGGCTCCGCCGCTTCCGCTCCTTCGTGAACGCCCCGGACACCGCGGATCCGCGCGTCGCGACCGTGCGCGAGCGCGGGCAGGTCCGGCCCGCCGGCCGGGACGAGAGACCGGACGGACCCGTGCTGGTCGCGGGGCCGAGGATCCCCGTCGGTCCGGCCGGGATCGGATCGGACTCGTGATGCAGCTCTCCCTCGACCTCGCCGGACGCCGTGTGCTCGTGATCGGCACCGCCTCCGGGACCCGCCGCGTGCTCGCCCGCTACCGAGCCGCCGGCGCACTCGTCGAGCGGCACGAGGCGGAGGACGCGCTCACCCCGGCGCCCCCGGCCCTGATCGTGTGGGTGGAGGGGCCGGCGCCGCTCCGAGCAGCGGCGGCCGAGCTCTGCCCCTGGATCGTCGACGAGGCCCCCGCGCCGACCCGGCCGGTCGGGCACGTCAGCATCGTCGGCGGCGGCCCCGGCGATCCGGATCTGATGACCCTCGCCGCCCGCCGCGCCCTCCGCGACGCGGACGTGGTGCTCTACGACCGGCTCGGTCCGCACGAGGGCCTGGCCGAGTGGGCGCCCGGCGCCGAGCTGATCGACGTCGGCAAGACGCCGGGTCATCATGCGGTGCCGCAGCACGAGATCGAGCGGCTGATGATCGAGCGGGCCCTCGCGGGTCTGGACGTCGTGCGCCTGAAGGGCGGCGATCCGTTCGTGTTCGGCCGCGGGTCGGAGGAGGTGCGCGCGTGCCGGCTGGCCGGCGTCGGCTCCACGGTCTTCCCCGGAGTGACCAGCGCGATCTCGGTGCCCGCCGCCGCCGGGATCCCGGTCACCCATCGCGAGGTCAGCAGGGCCTTCACCGTGGTCTCGGGCCATGCGCCGTTCAGCGAGCAGGAGCTCGGCCATCTGGCCGGGCTGGGCGGGACGATCGTGGTGCTGATGGGCGTGAACACCCTCCCGCACCTCGTCGCCGGGCTGCAGCGCGCCGGGATGCGCGCCGACACGCCCCTCGCGATCGTCGAGCGGGGCTGGTCGCGCGACCAGCGCACGACGGTCTCGTCGGTCGGCGCAGTGCTCGGCCTGCTCGCCGAGCTGGCACCGCGCTCGCCCGCCGTGATCGTCATCGGCGAGGTGGTCCGGCAGGCCGCGTGCCATGATGCGGGGGACCCCGAGAGCATCGCCCGAGCGGTCGATGCACTGACCGCGTGAGACCCCGAGGGGGCCGAGCATGACCGGCACCGATCCCGACGCCGCCGTGGGGTTCCGACCCGACCAGCTGGACGGCTTCCGCATCGGGGTCACCTCCGACCGCCGCTCCGAGGACCTGATCGCCGCGTTCGAGCGCCGCGGTGCCGCCGTCACGCACGCCCCCACCATCCGAATGCGCGGCGTCGACACCGAGGGCGCGCTCGAGGAGGAGACCCGCGCCATCGTCGCCGCCCGTCCCGACGTGCTCCTCGCCACCACCTCCTACGGCCTGCGGCGCTGGCTCGAGGCCGCGGACGCCGCGGGGATCGAGCTGGCCGACGCGCTGTCCTCCGCGCGGATCCTCGTCCGCGGACCCAAGGCGCGCGGAGCGATCCGTGCGGCGGGTCTCGACGACCACGGGATGAGCGAGCGCGAGACGACCACCTCCCTCGTCGACCTGGCTCTGCGCGAGGGCGTCGCCGGCCGCACGATCGCGGTGCAGCTGCACGGATTCACCGACCCGGCTCAGCTGCAGCGTCTCCGCGACGCCGGCGCCCGGGTGCTCACGGCCGCGCCCTACCGCTGGAGCGTGCACGAGGACTCCGCCCGGGTGCTGCGGCTGATCGACGCGGTCTGCGGAGGGGGCATCGACGCCGTCACCTTCACCAGCGCGCCGGCGGTGGAGGCGCTCTTCACGGTCGCGGAGGCCGCGGGCCGCCTCGACGACCTCCAGGCGGCCTTCCGCGAGACGGTGGTCGCCGCCGCCGTCGGCCCCGTGACCGCAGTACCCCTGGTCGAGGCAGGGATCCTCCCGGTCGTGCCGGACCGGTTCCGGATGGGTGCGCTCATCCGCCTGACCTGCGAGCACCTCGAGCAGGCGTCGCCCCGCATCGAGACGGCCTTCGGCACTCTTGAGCTCCGAGGCCGGCACGCCGTCCTGGCCGGGACCCGGGTGGCGCTGACCCCGGTCGCGCTCGCGCTGTTCCGGACTCTCGTCGCCGCCGAGGGCGCGACCGTCGCGCGTCACGTCCTCGCGGCCTCCGCGCCGGAGGCTCTCGACGACCACGCGGTCGACGTCGCCGTCAGCCGCCTCCGTCAGGCCCTCCCCGAACCGCGGCTCGTGGCGACGGTGATCAAGCGCGGCTACCGGCTCGCGACCCCGCTCTGAGCGGCGGCGCGGTGCCACACTGAGCGCGTGGGCAGGCTGAGGGTCGTCGTCGCGCCCGACTCCTTCAAGGGGTCGGCGAGCGCGGTCGAGGTCGCGCGGGCGATCGCCGAGGGCTGGAGCGCTGCGCGCCCGGGGGACGAGATCGTCCTCGCGCCGATGGCCGACGGAGGAGAGGGCACGGTCGAGGCCTTCGCACTCGCGGTCCCGGGGTCGCTTCGGCGGCCGGTCGTCGTCCCCGGCCCGAACGACCGGCCGGTCCGCGCCTGGTGGCTGCTGCTCCCCGACGGGACAGCCGTCGTCGAGCTCGCCTCCACGAGCGGCATCACGCTGCTCGACCCGCTCCGACCGCTCACCGCGCACACGCGCGGCTTCGGCCGCGCGATCGCCGCCGCCCTCGACGCGGGGGCGCACGCCCTGCTGCTGGCGATCGGCGGCAGCGCCTCGACCGACGGCGGAGTCGGAGCGCTCCGCGAGCTCGGCGCACGCTTCTCCACCGCCTCCGGCCGCGACCTCGGCGAGGGAGGCGGTGCGCTGCCCGCGCTCGCCGCCGCCGACCTCCGCGGGCTGCGTCCTCTGCCGCCCGGAGGCGCGGTCGTGCTCAGCGACGTCGCGACCCCGCTGCTCGGCGACTCCGGGGCGGCCCGCGTCTTCGGACCGCAGAAGGGGGCCGGCCCCGAGGACGTCCTCCTCCTCGAGAGCGGCCTCCGCCGTCTCGCTGCGCACCTGGACGCGGATCCCGATGCGCCGGGCTCCGGGGCGGCGGGCGGGACGGGCTTCGGGCTGCTCGCCTGGGGCGCGCGCCCGACCTCCGGCGCCGACGCCGTCGGACGGGCGATCGGGCTCCCGGCGCTCCTCGCGGGCGCGGACGTCGTCATCACGGGGGAGGGGCGCTTCGACGCGCAGTCCGCCGCCGGCAAGGTCCCGGTGCACGTCCTCGCGCTCGCCGAGGCGGCCGGGGCGCGGACGCTCCTCGTCGCCGGGGCGATCGCGGCGCCGACTCCCGGCTTCACCGCGGCGGTGTCGCTGACGGAGGCGGCGGGCTCCTCGTCCGCGGCCCTCGCGGACCCGCTCCCGCACCTGCGCGCCGTCGCCCGGGAGTGGGCCGCGCAGCTCCTCTGACCGTTCGCGGTGTCGGTGGTCGGGCGTACCGTCCGGGCATGCCCCGCGATGCGATCCGACCACCACATCTTGTGGTCGAGCCGCCGCGCGGACCCCACCGGTCGGGCATGCCGACACGCCGTGGCGCGTTGTACACAGTGAACGGGATCCTTCTGTCCACACCTGTGGATGGTTCGTCCGGATCCGCGTCCTTCCGCGGTTCCACGGACTCCGGCCTGTGGATGAACGGGGGAGGAACCGGTGGATAACTACACGGCTGTAACTACTACGTCTAGTGGGCTGACACCGGCCCGCCCCCTATATGTAGTATTGCTGAGCAGGTCGGAGCGAGAGCCCCACCGGCACCCAGAACTCACCCGGACCACCCTCCGACCCCGCCCGCATCGCGGGCCGCCGGTCGGGGAGCGGCACCGGGACACCCCCCTCCGAAAGGCGACACCCATGGCTGTGACGGTCTACACCAAGCCCTCCTGCGTCCAGTGCACCGCGACGTACCGCGCCCTCGACAGCAAGGGCATCGACTACGAGGTGTTCGACCTCTCCGTGGACGAGAAGGCCCTCGAGGCCGTCAAGGCCCTCGGCTACCTCCAGGCGCCGGTCGTCATCACGGACGACGACCACTGGTCCGGCTTCCGCCCCGACAAGATCGCGACCCTCTGAGGCGCACGGACGGCGATCCGCGACGTCGTCGGCGGGCGCCGTAGCGCCGCTGCGGCCTCCTCCTCCGCCGCGCAGCCGCCTCGGAGGCGGGACCGAGAACAGCAGCTGACGGGGAGAGGGGCCGAAGGATGAGCGGGCTCGTGTACTTCTCCAGCAGCTCGGGGAACACGCACCGGTTCATCGAGAAGCTCGGACGGCCGGCGCAGCGCATCCCGCTCCACGCCCGCCGCGACGGAGCCGCCCTCGACACGCTCCACGTCCACGAGCCGTACGTGCTCGTCCTCCCCACCTACGGCGGCGGCAACGGCGGGGGAGCGGTCCCCAAGCAGGTCATCCGGTTCCTCAACGATCCGTGCAACCGCTCCCTGATCCGCGGCGTCATCGGCGCCGGCAACACGAACTTCGGCGAGGCGTACTGCCTCGCCGGCGACATCATCGCCCGCAAGTGCGAGGTGCCGCACCTCTATCGATTCGAAGTATTCGGAACACCCGACGACGTCCGCGCCGTCGATGAAGGATTGGACACGTTTTGGACGCAGCAGTGATCGACGCTCCCCGCGATGCCGCACAGATGGACTACCACTCGCTCAACGCGATGCTGAACCTCTACGGCCCGAACGGAGAGATCCAGTTCGACAAGGACCGCGAGGCCGCTCGCGAGTTCTTCCTGCAGCACGTCAACCAGAACACGGTGTTCTTCCACACGCTCAAGGAGCGCCTCGACTACCTGGTCGAGAAGGAGTACTACGAGCAGGCCGTGCTCGACCAGTACTCGTTCGAGTTCATCCAGCAGCTCAACGACCTGGCGTACTCGAAGAAGTTCCGCTTCGCGACCTTCCTCGGCGCGTTCAAGTACTACACCTCGTACACGCTCAAGACGTTCGACGGGAAGCGCTACCTCGAGCGCTTCGAGGACCGCGTCGTGATGACCGCCCTCGGCCTCGCCCAGGGCGACGAGACGCTCGCGACCGCCCTCGTCGAGGAGATCGTCGCCGGCCGCTTCCAGCCCGCGACCCCGACCTTCCTCAACACCGGCAAGGCCCAGCGCGGCGAGCTCGTCTCCTGCTTCCTGCTGCGCATCGAGGACAACATGGAGTCGATCGCCCGCGGCATCAACTCCGCGCTCCAGCTCTCCAAGCGCGGCGGCGGCGTCGCCCTCTCGCTCTCGAACATCCGCGAGGCCGGCGCCCCGATCAAGCAGATCGAGAACCAGTCCTCGGGCATCATCCCCGTGATGAAGCTCCTCGAGGACAGCTTCAGCTACGCCAACCAGCTCGGCGCGCGCCAGGGCGCGGGAGCGGTGTACCTCTCGGCGCACCACCCCGACATCCTCCGCTTCCTCGACACCAAGCGCGAGAACGCCGACGAGAAGATCCGCATCAAGACGCTCTCCCTCGGCGTCGTCGTGCCCGACATCACGTTCGAGCTCGCGAAGAACAACGAGGACATGTACCTCTTCTCGCCCTACGACGTCGAGCGCGTCTACGGCATCCCCTTCGGCGACATCTCCCTCTCGGAGAAGTACCGCGAGATGGTCGACGACCCGCGCATCAAGAAGACCAAGATCTCGGCGCGCGAGTTCTTCCAGACCATCGCCGAGATCCAGTTCGAGTCGGGCTACCCCTACATCGTGTTCGAGGACACGGTGAACCAGGCGAACCCGATCAAGGGCCGCATCAACATGTCCAACCTCTGCTCCGAGATCCTCCAGGTCAACACTCCGACGACCTACAACGAGGACCTCTCCTACGCGCAGATCGGCAAGGACATCTCCTGCAACCTCGGCTCGCTGAACATCGCGCTGACGATGGACTCGCCCGACTTCGGCCGCACCATCGAGACCGCGATCCGCGGCCTCACCTCGGTGTCCGACCAGTCGCACATCACCTCGGTCCGCTCGATCGAGGACGGCAACGACAAGTCGCACGCCATCGGCCTCGGCCAGATGAACCTGCACGGCTACCTCGCCCGCGAGCGGATCCACTACGGATCCGAGGAGGGCATCGACTTCACCAACATCTACTTCTACTCGGTGCTGTTCCACGCCCTGCGCGCCTCCAACAACCTCTCCATCGAGCGCGGCACCACCTTCGAGGGCTTCGCCGACTCGAAGTACGCCTCGGGCGAGTTCTTCGACACCTACACGGAGAAGGAGTGGGCGCCGGCCACCGAGCGCGTCTCCCGCCTCTTCGCCGACTCGGGCATCGCGGTCCCCACCCGGGACGACTGGCGTGCGCTCAAGGCCTCGGTCATGGAGCACGGCATCTACAACCAGAACCTGCAGGCCGTCCCGCCGACCGGCTCGATCTCGTACATCAACAACTCGACGTCCTCGATCCACCCGATCGCGTCGAAGATCGAGATCCGCAAGGAGGGCAAGCTCGGCCGCGTCTACTACCCGGCGCCGTTCATGACGAACGACAACCTGGAGTACTACCAGGACGCGTACGAGATCGGCTACGAGAAGATCATCGACACCTACGCCGCCGCCACGCAGCACGTCGACCAGGGTCTCTCGCTCACGCTCTTCTTCAAGGACACGGCGACCACCCGCGACGTCAACCGCGCTCAGATCTACGCCTGGCGCAAGGGCATCAAGACGATCTACTACATCCGCATCCGTCAGCTGGCGCTCGAGGGCACCGAGCTCGACCAGTGCGTCTCGTGCATGCTCTAGAGCACGCAGCCCCACCCCCCTCCGCACGACCCATCCGCAGCAGCGAGAAGGAATCATGACTCCCCCCGAGAAGCTCAAGCTCGTCGACTCCGTCCAGGCGATCAACTGGAACCGGATCCAGGACGACAAGGACGTCGAGGTGTGGAACCGCCTCACGAGCAACTTCTGGCTGCCCGAGAAGGTCCCGCTGTCGAACGACATCCAGTCGTGGAACACGCTCACGCACCAGGAGCAGCAGCTCACCATGCGCGTGTTCACCGGGCTCACCCTGCTCGACACCGTGCAGGGCACCGTCGGCGCCGTCTCGCTCATCCCGGACGCGATCACGCCTCACGAGGAGGCCGTCTACACGAACATCGCGTTCATGGAGTCGGTCCACGCCAAGTCGTACTCCTCGGTGTTCTCGACCCTGTCGAACACCCAGGACATCGACGAGGCCTTCCGCTGGTCGATGGAGAACCCGAACCTGCAGAAGAAGGCGTCCATCGTCATGGACTACTACCGCGGCGACGACCCGCTGAAGCGGAAGGTCGCCTCCACGCTGCTGGAGTCGTTCCTCTTCTACTCGGGCTTCTACCTGCCGATGTACTGGTCCTCGCGCGCCAAGCTCACCAACACGGCCGACCTCGTGCGCCTGATCATCCGCGACGAGGCCGTGCACGGCTACTACATCGGCTACAAGTTCCAGAAGGGACTCGAGCGGGTCGACCAGGCCAAGCGCGACGAGATCAAGGACTACACGTTCTCGCTGCTCTACGAGCTCTACGACAACGAGGCGCAGTACACGCAGGACCTCTACGACCAGCTCGGCCTGACCGAGGACGTCAAGAAGTTCCTGCACTACAACGCCAACAAGGCGCTGATGAACCTCGGCTACGAGCCGATGTTCCCCAAGCAGGTCACCGATGTGAACCCCGCGATCCTGTCGGCCCTCTCGCCCAACGCGGACGAGAACCACGACTTCTTCTCGGGCTCCGGCTCCTCCTACGTGATCGGCAAGGCCGTGAACACCGAGGACGAGGACTGGGACTTCTAGGCCCGTGCATCCGATGCCTGAAGTAGGCGCAAAAATGAGGGGCGACCTCGCTGGACTAAATGTCAGCGAGGCCGCCCCTCATGCGCGAGGGCCGCCATTAGCAAGGCTCACCCTTGAGAAACTTCTAAGTTTGACGATTGGATTTTGAATTGAACATTTACCGCCATACGCCAAAGGGGCCTGGTGAAACGTGGAAGACCGGCCAGCGCGTACCTGAACCGGGGCTGTGGGCAGACCAGTACGGCGACGTCACATGGTTCAGGCAGGGGGCAACGTTCCCGCCTTGCCTTAATCGTAAGGGTGAAGGTGCCTTCCGGCACCTTGTTGAACCTGCCGTTGCAGCGGCTTAGAACAACCGAGTAATCACCTGAATTATGAGTAAGCGAGGGGCGTGGATGTTTCCGCGCCCCTCGTTTGCGCTAACCGGTCTTGCGCTGTACAACAGCGAATCGCTCCGATAATTTCCGATTCAGAGCGACCAGACGAGGCTAACACCGGGTGCGCCGCCAGTCCAGCCAGCTGGAGCCGTCGGCGCAAACCGTCAGAGGGCGAGCCGCATCAGCACGCGCGGGAAGCCGTTCAGCACCGAGGTCGTGTCCGCGGCCTTCTCGAAGCCCGCGCGCTCGAACAGCGAGCGCGTGCCGACGTACGCCATCGTCGGGTCGACCTCCGCGCCGGCGTTGTCGACCGGGTAGCCCTCGATCGCCGGGGCCCCGTGGGCTCGGGCGAACTCGACGGCGCCCTGGAGCAGCGGATGCGAGATGCCGCGCCCGCGGAAGCCGGGCCGCACGCGGAGGCACCACACGCTCCACACGTCGAGGCCGTCCACGTGCGGGATGCGCCGGTTCGTCGCGAAGCTCGTATCGGCCCGGGGGTGCACCGCCGCCCAGCCGACCACCTCGTCGCCGTCGTACGCGACGACGCCCGGAGGCGGATCCTCCGCCACGAGCTCGCGCACCCGGTCCCCGCGCGCCGGCCCCTTCAGCTCGCGGTTCTCCTTCGACGAGAGGAGGCGGTAGCTCAGGCACCAGCACACGTTCGAGTCGGGCTTCTTCGGGCCGACCATCGTCGCGACTTCGTCGAAGACGGTCGCGGGGCGCACCTCGATCGTCATGCCGGAAGCCTTCCACCGCGGGCTCGGGCCGACAAGGTACGCAACCGAGGATGAGAGACGGATCCGGGCGCTCAGCGCACCGGCAGGTCGTCCCGTCCTCGATCGCGCACGCGGTCCATTGACCACTCCGCCGGATGAATGCAACCCCGACCCCCTGTTGGACGGCGCCCAGGCGGGGCGCCTACCGTGGACGAGGTATCCAACGAAGGAGCACTCCCTGTGAAGCACGTCCCCCTCGGCACCTCCGGTGTCGACTCCCCGAACGTCGTCCTCGGCCTCATGCGCATCCCCGAGATGAGCGACGAGGCGATCCGCGGCCTCGTCGGCGCCGCCCGCGACTCCGGCATCGACTTCTTCGACCACGCCGACGTGTACGGCGGCGAACTGCACCGCTGCGAGGAGCGCTTCGCCGAGGCGATGGCGCTCACCCCGTCGGAGCGTGAGCACGTCGTCCTGCAGACCAAGGCGGGCATCGTCCCGGACGGCCCCTACTTCGACTTCTCGTACGAGCACCTCATCGCCTCGGTCGAGGGCTCGCTGAAGGCGCTGCGCACCGACTACGTCGACGTGCTGCTCCTGCACCGGCCCGACGCGCTCGTCGAGCCCGATGAGGTGGCCCGCGCGTTCGACGAGCTGCACGCGTCCGGCAAGGTGAAGCACTTCGGCGTCTCGAACCAGACGCCGTACCAGATCGAGCTGCTGAAGAAGTCGCTGAACCAGCCGATCGTGGCGAACCAGCTGCAGCTCTCGATCACCCATGCGCCGCTGATCGCGCAGGGTGTCGCCTCCAACATGGTCGGCGAGGACCAGTCCGTCATGCGCGACGCCGGCATCCTCGACTACTGCCGCCTGAACGACATCACCGTCCAGGCCTGGTCGCCCTTCCAGGCGGGGTTCTTCACCGGCGTCTTCCTCGACAACCCGGCCTACCCCGAGCTGAACGCCGTCATCGACCGGCTCGCAGCGACCTACGAGGTCCCGGCGATCGCCGTG
Source organism: Rathayibacter sp. AY1D9 (assembly GCF_002932395.1). NCBI lineage: Bacteria > Bacillati > Actinomycetota > Actinomycetes > Micrococcales > Microbacteriaceae > Rathayibacter > Rathayibacter sp. AY1D9. The sequence continues at coordinate 8,433 of NZ_PSVQ01000023.1, read as the reverse complement.
GCCACCGCCTGGATCACCCGCCACCCGGCGGGCATGCAGGTCGTGCTCGGCACGACCAACGAGCAGCGCGTGCGCGATGCGGCCCTCGGCTCCGACCTGCCGCTCACGCGGCCGGAGTGGTACGAGCTGTTCCGCGCGGCGGGCTACCTCGTCCCCTAGAGCTCCCACCCCGGAGGAAATGCGCGTCGGCGCAGAGAGGCACGGACTCCCCGGAGTCCGTGCCTCTTCCCGTCCCCGCGAGACGCCGGTCGTACGCCCGTCGCGGACCGAAGCGGCATCTCGCGGGGGAGGGGCGGGAATAGGAACGGCACCCCTGCGTTGAACTTGAGCGTAACCGACTCAACTTCCTCAGGAGGACAGGTGCCCGACAACTACAGCGAGGCCGGAGCGAGCTCGTTCGACGACTTCCTCGCCCGCTACCTCGACGGTGAGCGCGCCCGCGCGGCGCGGTCAATCGACCTCAGCCGATTCCTCACCGCCCGTACCCGCGACATCCTGCAGTCCGCAGGACGCTTCGCCCTCGAGCGCGGCCAGACCGAGCTCGACGCCCTGCACGTGCTCCGCGTGCTCATCGACGACGAGACCGTCTCGCAGGCCGTGCGCCGCATCGGCGTCGACCCCGCCGCCATCGCCACCGCCGCGGAGGCGCGCCTCCCGCAGGCCGACGAGGCCCACGCCTCGCAGAACGCGGCCACCATCACCCCCAGCGCGCAGCGCGCGCTGTTCCACGCCTACCAGGTCGCCCGCTCCAGCGGCTCGACCTACATCGAGCCCGAGCACCTCTTCTTCGCGCTCGTGCTCGGCCAGGACGCCCCCGCCGGGCAGGTCCTCGCCCGCGCCGGCGTCACCGCCGAGGCCCTCACCCAGGGCATGCGCGAGACCGAGGCCCCGCAGCAGCAGGAGGCGGGACAGCCCGCCTCCGACACTCCGCTGCTCGACAAGTTCGGCACCGACCTCACCGCTCTCGCCCGCGAGGGCCGGCTCGACCCGGTCATCGGGCGCGCCGACGAGATCGAGCAGACCGTCGAGATCCTCAGCCGCCGCACCAAGAACAACCCGGTGCTCGTCGGCGAGGCCGGCGTCGGCAAGACCGCCATCGTCGAGGGCCTGGCCCGCGCGATCGTGGCGGAGGAGGTCCCCGAGCAGCTGCGCGGCAAGCGCGTGATCTCGCTCGACCTCCCCGGCATGCTGGCCGGCACCCGCTACCGCGGCGACTTCGAGGAGCGCCTCACCGGCACCATGGACGAGATCGCGGCGCACTCCGGCGAGCTGATCGTCTTCATCGACGAGGTCCACACCGTCGTCGGTGCGGGCGGCGGCGGCGAGGGCGGCATGGACGCGGGCAACATCCTCAAGCCGCGTCTGGCCCGAGGCGAGCTGCACCTCGTCGGCGCCACCACGCTCAAGGAGTACCGCACCATCGAGAAGGACCCGGCACTGGAGCGGCGCTTCCAGCCGGTCCGCGTCGGCGAGCCCGGCATCGAGGACGCGGTCGCCATCCTGCACGGCCTTCGCCCCGCCTACGAGGAGCACCACCGCGTGCGCTTCACGGACGAGGCCCTGCGCGCCTCCGTCGAGCTCTCGGCCCGGTACCTCACCGACCGCGTGCTGCCCGACAAGGCGATCGACCTGATCGACCAGGCCGGCGCGCGCCTCCGCCTCCGCCTCGGAGCCGGCGTCGACACCGGAGCTCTGCTCGAGCGTCTGGCGACCCTGGAGGCCGACAAGAACGCGGCCGTCTCGGCCGAGCACTACGAGGAGGCGTCCCGCGTCCGCGACGAGATCAGCGCCGTGCAGGCGGAGCTCGACGCGGCCACCGGCAGCGCCCCCGCGGAGGCGGTCGTCGGCGAGACCGAGATCGCGGCCGTCATCGCCCGCGCCACCGGCATCCCGGTGTCGCGGCTCACAGAGGGGGAGCGCGAGCGCCTCGCGCACCTCGAGACCGAGCTGCACCAGCGGGTCATCGGCCAGGACGACGCGGTCACCGCGGTCGCCCGGGCCGTCCGCCGCAGCCGCACAGGCCTCGGCGACTCCTCGCGCCCGGTCGGCTCGTTCCTCTTCCTCGGCCCGACCGGTGTCGGCAAGACGGAGCTGGCGCGCACCCTCGCGGGCTCCCTCTTCGCCGACGAGCAGTCGGTCATCCGCTTCGACATGAGCGAGTTCGGCGAGCGTCACACGGTCTCGCGGCTGGTCGGCGCCCCTCCCGGGTACGTCGGCTACGACGAGGCCGGTCAGCTGACCGAGCGCGTGCGCCGGAACCCGTACTCGGTGGTCCTCTTCGACGAGATCGAGAAGGCGCACCCCGACGTGTTCAACCTGCTGCTGCAGGTGCTCGACGACGGGCGTCTGACCGACGGCCAGGGGCGGACGGTCGACTTCCGCAACACGGTGATCATCATGACCTCGAACCTCGGCTCGGAGTTCCTGGCCTCGCGGTCGGGTGCGCTCGGCTTCGTCGCTCAGAGCGACGCGTCGGCCGAGGGCTTCGCCTCGGAGAAGGACCTGCGCGATCGCGTCATGGGCCGACTCCGCGAGGCGATGCGCCCCGAGTTCCTCAACCGGATCGACGAGATCGTCCTGTTCCGCCGCCTCGGCCGCGAGCAGCTGCGGGAGATCGTCGGCATCGTCCTCGACACCACGCGCTCCCGCCTCGCTCCCCGCGAGGTGACGCTCGAGGTGACGGAGGCGGCCGTCGACTGGCTCGCCGAGAACGGCTACGAGCCGCAGTACGGCGCCCGGCCCCTGCGCCGGCTCGTCCAGCGCTCCATCGACGACCGGATCGCCGACCTGTTCGTCAGCGGCGAGGTCTCCGACGGAGGCGCTGTCCGCGTCGACGCCGTCGGCGGCGAGCTGCTGGTGACCTCGGCCGCCGCCCTCCCGCTGGCCGCGTAGCCGGTCCCGCTCCGACCCCCGTCCCTCCTCCTCCCGCGAGACACCGCTCGTGACGACGGCACCGTCCGTCATCGTGAGCGGCGCCCGCGGAGAGGGAGGGGCGGGGGTCTTCGCGTCCCCACGGCTTGCCACAGCGGTCCGGGCGGGATAGACACGAGAGCACGAGAACCGGAGGCACGATGTCGAACCCGCGCTACTACGACCCCGTGGGCAAGGCGGTCCGGGCGCTGCTCGTGCTGAGCCTCGTCTGCTTCGCCCTGGCGGTGGGCATGTTCGCCCTCGACATCGTCATGCCCGGCACCATGACGGACGAGCGACGGCCCTGGGCCGAGGCCAGCGGGGCGCTCGCCTCGTTCGGCGTGCTGGCCCTCATCGTCTACTTCGCGACCGTCGCGATCGTCGGCGCGATCCGGGGCCGCGGGCAGTAGCGCCGGCTCCGACGCCGTCGTCCGACAGGAACGCGTCCGGCCCGCGGGATCCGAGGATCCTCGCGGGCCGGACGCGTTCTCGCGAGCCGTCAGGCGCCGGTCAGGGGCACTTCTTCGCGGTGATCGTCACCTTCAGCGTGGCGTCCGGAGCGACGGGGGAGCCGCCGGCCGGCTCCTGCCCGGTGACCTGACCGGCGTCGGGCGCCTTCGGGTTCTCGGCGCAGGCGAGCGTGATCTTCGTGAAGCCGGCTGCGCCGAAGGCGTTCTTCGCGGCCTCCAGATCCTGGCCCGTCACGTTCGGCACGGTCTTCTGGTTGCCGGAGCTGGTGAACACGGTGATCGCGGTGCCGCGCGGGGCCGAGCCCGACGGGTCGGCGCGGGTGACCGTCCCGACCGCGGCGTCGCTCGCCTCCGTGCCGCCCTGCACGACGCCGAAGCCGGCCGCCTCGAGCTTGGCCTCGGCGTCGGCGGAGGAGAGCCCGACGACATCCGGGATGTCGACCTTCGGGACGACCTGCAGCGAGCCGTCGGCCTCCGGGAAGTCCGTCCCGCCGTAGGTCGCGTCGGCGGCGCGCATGACGACCGGCCAGATGCGGTGGCGCGCGGTGGCGGCGGATCCGGAGTCGAAGGAGTAGCGGCCGAGGCGCAGGTTCGCGTCGCCCTTCACGTTGAACACGCCGACGGCAGTCGCGACGCGGGTGCTCGCTCCGGTCATCCAGGTGGCCTTCGCGTCGTCGGTGGTGCCGGTCTTGCCGATCAGCGGAACGCCGTCGCCGGTGCGGGAGGCGACGGCCGTCCCGCCGCCGGTGAAGGTCGCCTGCAGCGCGACGGCCGCGGTGGCGGCGACGTTGCGGTCGATCGACTGGCGGCAGTTCGCCGGGGGCACCGGCTGGTCGGCTCCGGCGGAGTCGGTGATGCGGTCGATCGCGACGGGGTCGCAGGTCGTGCCGCCGGAGGCGATGGTGGCGAAGGCGCCGGCCATCGAGAGGGGCGAGACGTAGTTCGTGCCGAGCACCGACGACGGGTTGTGCTCGAGCTCCTCGCCGCTGCCCTGCTTCACGCCCATGTCGACCGCGGTGTCGCGGATGCCGCACAGGTCGAGCTCACGGGCCATGCCGACGAAGCCGGTGTTCAGGGAGGTCTTCGTGAAGGACACCGGGGTGCCGACCTCGCCGGTTCCGCCCTCGTCGTTCTTCGCGCTCGTCTCGTTGCTCGTGTCGGTGCCGCCGGAGACGCAGGAGTCCGTGAAGGTGCCCCAGGTGGACTTGCGCGTCCCGTCGACCGACTCGTTGATGCTGTGGCCCTCCTTCAGCCACTCCACCAGCGTGAAGAGCTTGTAGGTCGAGCCCGGCTGGATCCCGGAGGATCCGCCGTTGGCCCGATCGGTGCTGTAGTTCACGGCGCTGTAGGACGGGTCGGTCGTGAGGACGTCCGGATCCTGCGAGTACTTCTTGTTCTGCGTCATCGCGAGCACGCGCCCGGATCCGACCTCGACGCTGACGGAGACGGCTCCGACGTCGAAGTTCCAGGTCTGCGGGACCTGCGCGTCGACGGCGGCGACGGCCGCGTCCTGCAGGCCGACGTCGAGCGTCGTGTAGACGTCGAGGCCGCCGCGGCGGAAGTTGGTCCAGCGGGTGTCCTCGTCGGCGCCGAAGATCTCGTTGTTCTTCAGGACGTTGGTGACGTAGTCGCAGAAGAAGCCCGCGTTGCCCGCGGTCGAGCAGCCGGTGCTGGGCTGGGTGATGCGGGGCTCGATCGGAGCGGCGACGGCGGCGTCGTGGTCCTCCTGCGAGATCTTCCCCTCCTCGAGCATCTTGCCGATGATGTAGTCGCGGCGGTCCTTGTTGCGGGCGTAGCCGTTCGCGGCGCCGTTGTCCGGGTTGTCGGGCTGGTCGATCCGCAGGACGGCCGGGTTGTTGACGATCGCGATGAGGCTCGCGGCCTGGGCGATCGAGAGGTCCGCGGCCGAGGTCGCGTAGTAGTAGTTCGCGGCGGTCTCGAGGCCGTAGGTGGTGCCTCCGAAGAACGCGATGTTGAGGTAGCCCTGGAGGATCTGGTCCTTCGTGTACTGCTTCTCGAGCCCGATGGCGAGCTTCATCTCGCGGAGCTTGCGCTCGGGGGAGGTCCGGGTGGCCTCGTCGATCGCGGCCGCGCGCTCGGCGTCGTCCGAGATGTTGCGGACGGCCTTCTCGACGAGGACGTTCTTCACGTACTGCTGGGTGATCGAGGATCCGCCCTGCACGTCGTTGCCGAGCACGTAGGTCTGCGCGACGGCGCGGAGCGTGCCGGGGAGGTCGACTCCGCCGTGGTCGTAGAAGCGGGGGTCCTCACCCGAGACGGCGGCGTCCTTGGCGGCCTGGGCGATGCGGTCGAGCGGCACCTCGACGCGGTTCTCGACGTAGAAGGAGGCGAGCAGCTGCGGGCCGTCGGAGCCGGTCGCGTAGATGTTGCTCTTCTCGGAGAGCTTGTCGACCTCGAGGTAGTCGGGCAGGCCGTCGAAGACGCCGATCGACTGGTTCGCGGCGACTCCGGCGAGCGCCACGGCCGGGGTGACGGTGGCGGTCACGAGGACTCCGGCCACGACGCTCATGCCCAGGAAGCCCACGATCGCCTTGACCACACCACCGGTGGTCCTTCTGTCGGACGCCAAACCTTCTCCTTCGCGAATCCCCCCGGATGCTGCGACGACCGCGGCCGACGCCCTGCACGCTCCGTGCGGCAGGTCAACCTCGACAGACTAACCCGAGAGCCCCCGAAGACGAAGGCCCGGCCAGAGGCCTGAAAAGACCCTGACCGCGACCCGGGGGACGGTGTTCCCTAGGCTGTCGGCATGGCGAGCCCCTCCTCCGACCCCGGACCGGCCGACGCGACGACCCCGGAGGCCGCTCCGGTCGCGCCCCCGCAGGCCGTCCCCGCACCGCCCACGGGCGCCCTCTCGTACGCTCTCGGCTTCCTCGCGTTCATCGGGATCCCGTTCCTCAGCCTGATCGTGGGCGGCATCGTCATGGCGTCCGTGTACCCCTCCGCCCGGAGGAAGGGCGGGCTCGCCGCCGAGAACGCGCGGAACGCGGCGAACTGGGGTCTGACGGTGATCCTGATCGGGGTCGTGACGCTCGGCGCGCACGTCGTGCTGCTCTTCGCCGCCTCCGACACCCCGCTCGCGAAGGGCTTCTACCCGATCGGCATCCCGATCACGCTGTTCGCCGTGCTCTGGCTGGTGCACTTCGTGCTGATCATCTGCGGACTGGTGAAGGCGAACCAGCGCGAGGTGTTCCGTCCGCGCATCGCGATCCCGTTCCTCCGCCCGCCCGCGGCCTGAGCTCAGGCGCCGACGGGCCAGAGGTAGTCGAGCCCCGGCGGCGTGCCGGGGAACAGCGGGCCGTAGTGGTCCTCGTCCTTGGCCACGAGCTTCGAGCGGTGCGAGAGGTGCAGCCGCTCGTCGCCGAACCACGGCGGGAGCGCGTAGTCGCCTGTCAGGTAGGCGGCGAGATCCTCCGGGGCGGCGGCGAGGGCCTCCTCGGTCTTCACGAGGGACGTGTCGGCGAAGCCGCGCTCCGTCCACTCCGCGCAGGTCTCGCGCTGGTAGGTCATCAGCGCCGGTCGGTAGCCCCGCCACATCCGCGTGACGGGGTGGTTCTGCCAGCCGTACCCCGGAACGGTCAGCGCCCGCATGACCTGCAGCGTCTCGACGCGCTGCTTGCCGAGCCGCTTGCCGTCGAGGGCGCGGACGCTGCGGTGGAAGTCGGGGTAGGGGAGGAAGGTCTGCACGCCTCCCAGTCAACAGCGGCCCGTCTCCCTCCGGCCACCCTCCCGTCACGCCGATGTCGCCTGGCGTGCGTAGCGTCCGGGGCATGACCGGACTCCCCCTCCTCGCCACCGACGACGTGCAGCTGCGCTGGGCGCGGCCCGAGGTCCTCGACTCCGCCCGCCACCGGATGCTGCGCCTGCTCACCCTCGCCGAGCGCCTGCGCTACGAGGCGACGAGTCGGCGCGAGGTCCGGGACGGCTTCCTCCTCGGCCGGGTCCTCGTGCGCGAGCTGGCCGCCGAGACGCTCGGGATCGATCCCCTCGAGGTCGCCGTGGACGCGCGCTGCGAGCGCTGCTCCGGACCGCACGGCCGCCCGGTGCTCCGCGGCGAGCACCCGGCGCTGGAGCGGATGCGGATCAGCATCGCGCACTGCGACGGCGCGGTGGTCGCGGCGCTGGCGACCGGACGCGACATCGGGATCGACGCGGTGCGCGCCCGCACCGTCCGCGACCGCGTGGCCTCCGGGGCGACGACGGCGGAGCAGGTGCTCGCCGATCTGCGCTCGCAGGCGGTCGCGAAGGCCGACGGGCGTGGGACCTCGAGCGACGAGCCCGTCCGCTTCCGCACCAGGGAGGGTGGGACCGAGGCCTGGATCGAGGGCTCGAGCCGCTACTTCGCCGTCTCGGAGCCGACGGTCCACTCCGCGCTCGTCGTGGCGGTCGCGGTCGCTCAGGAGTGACCGCGGGGCGCGGTCCCCGGCCGTTGCGCTGGTCCGCGCCTAGGCGAACAGCGACAGCGTGATCGTCGAGCGGTAGGAGCCGGCCTCGACGTCCGGCTCGGCCAGCAGCCGCAGCTCGGCGTCGGCGCTCCAGGTGCCGGCCCCGCCGGCGGCTCCGAGCAGCAGCGCGTCGCGCAGGCCCGCGCCGCCCTCGAGGGAGGAGGCGACCGGATCGCCCGCGACGGCGCCGGTGCCGGTGATCAGGCGCGGGGTCCAGCCGAGGTGGTCGGCTCCGATCGAGGCGCTCGGGCCGGTGAGGGCGCTCGCCGAGGCGAGGACGTACCAGTCGTTCTGCGCGCCGACGCGCGAGTCGGTGACGGTGACCGTGGGGAGCCCGCCCGTGAACCGGCGCTGGAGGGCGGTGGAGCCCGACTCGGCGAGGTCGACGGCGTCGGCGGCGACGGAGAGCGAGAGGGAGCCGGGCTGCGCCGGAGGGGTGATGTCGACGTCGACGTCCACTCCGTCGAGGTCGTGGAGCAGGGGCGGCGTGCGGACCGGGTCCTCGCCGGTGAGGGGATCGGCGGCGTCGGGCGGGGTGTCGGAGGCGGCGAAGAGCAGCACGACGTGCGCGCCGAGCGTCACGACCC
>NZ_PSVQ01000022.1:0-54655 GCF_002932395.1 Rathayibacter sp. AY1D9 | reverse complement strand
GCTTTTGTTGCGGCGGGCGTCCCGTCCTCCCGGGGGTCGCGCGCGTCGCTCCGGCATCGTCCGACGCGGCCCGTCCGGCCACGTCCGGCACCGTGCTCCTCGGAGCGGCGCCGGAACCCCTGGACCGCCCCGCCGTGACCGGCAGCCCCGCACCGGCGCCCTCCCCTGCCGTCACCGAGGCTCCGGCCCCCTCCGGGCCGCCGGGGGCCACGACCGGGGGCTCCGCGCCGGGCCCGATCGGCAGCGGCCCGGCCCTGCCCTTCGTCCCGGTCCCGACCCCCGCACCGAGCACTCCGGTCCCGGTTCCTGTTCCGACCGTGACTCCCCCACCGGACACTCCGGCTCCGGCAACGACGCACGTACCGAGCACTCCGGCGCCGGTCCCGACAGAGGCGCCGAGCACCTCCGCTCCGGTCTCGACTCCCGCACCGGTCACAACCCCCACTCCGGCCGCACCTCCCGCTCCGGCCGCACCGACCCTCGCGCTCGACACCGACGGCCGGCTGCTGCCCGATGCCCGGGGCACCGCCGCGCCCGGCGCCGAGGTGCTCCTCGAGGACGCCTCCGACGGACGCCGCGTGGGCTCCGCCACCGCCGACGCCGACGGCTCCTGGACCGCGCCGGCGCTCCCCCTCCCCGCGGGCACGACCACGGTGCTGGCGCGCACCGCTGCAGGAGTCAGCGCCCCCGAGACGGTCGACCTGCGCGCTCCGGTGCTCCTCGCCCGGGCCGCGTCGAGCGGGGGCGCGGTCGGCGTGCTCGTGCTCGCCGATCCCGACGCGGACGGCCTCGACCTCCTGGTCGACGGCGGGCAGGTGCGGTCCCTCGCTCCCGGAGCCCCCGTCCTCGCCGCGACCCTGGAGGTCGGTCCTGGGAGGCACACGATCGGCGTCCGCTACTCCTCCCCGGACGGGCGGACGGGACCCGTCGCCGTCGTGTCCGTCGACGCGGGCTGAGGCGCGCGGACCGCCCCGTGCCCCACCGTTATCCTGGGCGGATGCAGCCCGAACCCGCCGCGTCCGCGACTCCCCGGCCCGCCTCCGCGAGCACCCGTCCGACGGGCAGCGACGCCGCGTGGTCCGGCGCCCGGCCCGCGGGAAACCACTGGACCCTGACCTTCGCCTGCCCCGACCAGCCGGGCATCGTGCACGCCGTGTCCGGTGCCGTCGTCCAGGCCCGCGGCAACATCACCGAGAGCCAGCAGTTCTCGAGCGCCGACACCGGCCGCTTCTTCATGCGCCTGCAGGTGGAGTCGCCGATCAGCCGCGAGGAGTTCGCCGCCGCCCTGCTGCCGATCACCGAGCACTACGGGATGACCTGGCGCCTCGACGTCGTCGGCCGGCCGCTGCGCACCCTCGTCCTCGCCTCCACGGCCGCGCACTGCGTCAACGACCTGCTCTTCCGCCAGCGCGCCGGGCAGCTCGCGGTGGACATCCCGATGATCCTGTCCAACCACGGCAGCCTGCGCGACCTCGCCGAGTTCTACGGCGTGCCCTTCGAGTCGCGCCCCGTGGTCTCGCCGGAGTCGAAGCGCGGGTTCGAGGAGCGCGTGCTGGAGGTCGTCGAGGAGCACGACGTCGAGCTCGTGGTCCTGGCGCGCTACATGCAGATCCTCTCCCCCGAGCTCTGCGCGCGACTGGCCGGTCGCGCCATCAACATCCACCACTCGTTCCTGCCGGGCTTCAAGGGCGCGAACCCGTACAAGCAGGCGCACGCCCGCGGCGTCAAGCTGATCGGGGCGACCGCGCACTTCGTCACCAGCGACCTCGACGAGGGGCCGATCATCGAGCAGAACGTGGTGCGCGTGGACCACTCGCACTCGGTCGCTCAGCTCGTGGCGATCGGGCAGGACGAGGAGAGCCGCACGCTCACGCAGGCGGTCAAGTGGTTCGCGGAGGACCGGGTGCTCCTCGACGGGGCCCGCACCATCATCTTCCGCTGACCTCCGGCGGCTAGCATGGTCGGCGTGAATCGAGCAGGAGCGGACACCGCGGGCACCGACATCAGGATCGGCCCGAACGCGATCCTCCGGTTCCTCCTGGAGCTCGTCGCGTTGGCGACCTTCGCCCTCTGGGGCTTCGCGTCGTGGGACCTCCCGTGGAACATCGTCCTCGGCATCGGCGCTCCGGTGGTCGCCGCGCTGGTCTGGGCGCTCTTCCTCTCGCCGCGCGCGGTCCTCGCGATCGACATCTACGGCCGCTCGCTGATCGAGCTGCTCGTGATGGGCGCCGCCGCGCTGGCGTGGCTGGACCTCGGCCAGCCGGTCGTCGCGATCGTCTTCGGCGTCCTCGCCGTCGTCTCCGGCGTCATCGCGGGACGCCGCTCCCTCTGATTCTGACGGCGGCCGCTCAGGCCGAGGGGGCGCTCGCTCGGAGCCGTCCACCGCTGTCCCCGAGGGTGCACCGCTGTCCCCGTGCGATCACCGCCGCCTCGGACCGGAACCGTAGGGGGCGTCCCGACTCGCAGCGGCAGGTTGCCATCGCGCTCTCCCGTCGATGCACCTCCGGGGGTGCGCCACCGCAGCGGGATCCCGGGCCGATCGCACTGCCGGGGCCCCAGTCGGAGATGCTCCGCCCCGCCTGATCGTCGATCTCTCCCCGACCCGCTCCCGCCTCCGCTCTCGAGCCGTTCCCCCACGCAGCCCGGCCGGTCCTGCTCCCGGCCCGCACCACGAGCCGCCCCGTCTCCGCCTCCCCCGCCCGGGAACGGCGAACGGCCGCCCCCGCCGCTCCGGGAGGAGCAGGGGGACGGCCGTTCGCGGCGGTCGCGGAGGACTACTCCGCGGCGCCCGCCTCACGCTGCGCCAGGGCGCGGCGTCGGAGGCCGGTGATCACAGCACCTGCACCGAGGAGGGCGAGGGCGGCGGCTCCGAGGAGACCGCCGTCGAAGCCCGTCGACGGGAGGCCGCCGGCGCCGTGGCCGGGCGCGCCCGGTCCGGCGGTCGGCGTGGAGGTGGGCTCCCCCGGTCCGGCGGTCGGCGTGGAGGTGGGCTCCCCCGGTCCGGCGGTGGGGCCGGCCGTCGGCGTCGCGGTCGGCTCCGGGGTGCCCGTGGGCTCCGGAGTCGCGGTCGGCGTCGGGGTGGGGGTGACCGCCTCGGTGACGTCGACGCTCACGAGCGTCGCGAGTCCCGAGTCGGTGTAGGCGACACGGCCGAGGTAGCGGGCCGGGCCCGCCAGGTTCGACCAGGAGACCGCGTACGCGATCGGCTCGCCCTGCACGGCGTCGACCACGGCGGGGTCGGTGCTCAGCGAGCCGAGACCGTTCTCCGGAGTGATGACGAAGCTGCGGAAGTCGAACGTGACGGTCGAGGATCCCGGAGCGGTCGAGTAGACATCGGCCTGGACCGTGTACTCGCCCGGAGCGGGGTCGGCGATGTCGACGCGCTCGTCGGCCGAGCCGGTCGCCGAGGTGAAGACCTTGTCGGTGCTCTCGCTGGTGACGGTGAGGTCGAGGTCGGCCGCGTCGTCGAGCGAGTCGAGGTCGAAGCGGGCGAACTCGGCGCCCTCCGGCACCACGACGGTGGTCGTCAGCGACTTCCCCGTGGGGAGCGTCGCCGAGTGGCCGTCGGCGGCGGTGGCGTCCTCGGCGAGGACACCCTCGGCGAGACCGCTCGCGGTGAGCGGCAGCGCGCCGGTGATGCCGGGCGTGACCGTCACCGTGCCGGTGCCGGTCGAGCCGGTTCCGGAGACCTCGTAGGGCGCGTCCAGCAGGACGGGGCGCACCGCGATCGGGCTGCGGACGTCGTGCTCCGCGCTCGCCCAGGTCAGGTAGCCGGTGGCGAACTGGTTGAGCGCCGCCGAGCCGGTGGTGAAGGAGACCGTGTACTCCGCCGTCTGGCCCGCACCCGTGAAGGAGAGGGTCGAGGGCGAGACGACGGTGTCGATCCCGGCGAGGCCGTCGACCGAGGCGGTGTAGGTGCCCGCGCCGGTCGAGGTGACCGTGCGGGTCACGGTCTGCGTGCCCGCGAGGGCGCCGATCGCGATCGAGGCCTGGTTGAGGTCGGACGGGTCGATCGCGGCGATCGGGTCGATCACCGGGTTCGAGGTGAAGACGTAGCCCGCACCCTTGAGGAACGCGATCCAGTCCTCCGTGCCGCTCTGGTAGAGCAGTCCGGGGTCGAGGAACGCGGCCGGGTCGACGTGTCCGGCGCCCTGGGCGAAGACGTCCTCGGACGCGGCGCCCGACTGGTCGACGCTGTCGTAGGCGGAGGTCATCATGGCCGACTTCACCGCGGACGGCGAGGCCTTCGGGGTCGCGCCGAGGATCAGCGCGCCGAGGCCCGCCACGTGCGGCGACGACATCGAGGTGCCGGACTCGAACGCGAAGGCGGGGTCGTCGCCCTCGGCGTTGAAGCTGTCGGCGAGGATCGCGACGCCGGGCGCCGTGAGGTCGGGCTTCAGCACGTCGGCGCCGTCCGCCTCAGCGGGTCCGCGCGACGAGAAGCCGGCGACCTGCGGGACGGGGATGGAGGCGCCGGACGAGTTGCCCTCGGAGAGGGTCACGGTCGCACCGGCGGTGCCGGCGTAGGTCGTGATCGCCTGGTAGGCCTGCGAGTCGATCTGGATGCTCGGGACCGAGTGGTCGTCGACGTGCAGGGCGTTCGGGGTCGGGTTGAGCAGCAGCATGCCGATGCCGCCGGCCCGCTCGACCTCGGCCGACTTGGAGACGCGCGCGGTGACGCCCGCGGTGCAGGCGACGATCGTGCCCTTCACCTTGTCGGGGTCGAGGGTGCCGGTCTCGCAGATGGCGGGGTTCTCGGCGCCCGAGCGGACGACGTCGGCGCTGTTCACCAGCGGTCCGGTGACGTCCTCGTGGACCGAGATGGATCCTCCGACGAACTTCTGGCCGTCGCCGAGAGCGGCGGTCGCGGTGTAGGTCGGGATGGAGGACGCGGCGACCGTGGTGTACCAGGGCGACGCGTGGTCGAGCGTGGAGGCGCCCGCACCCGAGTTGCCGGCCGAGGCCGCGACGAAGACGCCGGCGGCGGCGGCGTTGAGGAACGCCTCGTCGATCGCGGTCAGGGTCGAGGTGGCCGAGCCGCCGCCGATCGAGAAGTTGATGACGTCGACGCCGTCCTTGGTCGCGGCGTCGATGGCCGCGAGGATGCCCGCTCCGGAGCAGAAGTCGTCGTCGTCGGTGCCCTCGTCGGGTCCGTTCCAGCAGACCTTGTACGCGGCGACCTTGGCGGCCGGGGCGACTCCGGAGATCTTCCCGTAGTCGTAGCCGTCGACGCTCGCCTCGACGCCGTTGTTGCCGGCTGCCGTGCTCGCGGTGTGCGAGCCGTGTCCGTCGGCGTCGCGCGGGGAGCGGTACTCGGGGTTGTCCGTCGAGCCGACCTCCTCGTCCGCGAGGAACCAGCGTGCGCCGATGAGCTTCTGGTTGCACTCGTCGCCGTCCCACTGCTCGGAAGCGGGGAGCCCCGGCGAGCAGGAGCCGACGAAGGTGCCGCCGTCCGACTTCACGAAGGAGGTGGTGGTGCCGTCCGTGTAGGGGGCCGCTCCGGGCGAGGTCGCCAGGGGCGCGCCTGCGAAGGAGGGGTTCTCGGGCGCGATGCCGGAGTCGATGACGCCGACGACGACGCCCTCGCCCGCCTTGTCGATGCCGCCCAGCTTCTGCCAGACGCCGGCCTCGCCCTCGAGGCCGAGGAAGTCGGTGGAGCGCTGCTGTCCGGTGTCGGGCACGGGGGTACCGGCGGCGGCCGCGGCGAGCGGCGAGGCCTGCGCGGCGCGGTCGACCTTCAGGTTCTCGACCTTGCGGACCTGGGCGACGTCGCGGCGGCTCGCGAGCTCGCCCGCCTGCTCGCCCGAGAGGGTCGCGGAGAAGCCGTTGAGGGCGACGGTGTAGTGGTAGCCGATGGCGGCGTCGACCGCGGAGGCGACGTCCTCCTGGCGCTGCTCGAGGTGGGCGGAGTAGTCCTCCACCGGAGCCGAGGCGGCCTGCAGCTGCGCACCGTCGACGGGCGCGGTGCGGGCGAAACGGGCATCGCTGCCCTGGTAGGTGGCCGCGGAGGGCTCGACGAGGGTGACGACGTAGTCGCCGTCGTCGAAGCTCTGGCCGACGGAGAGCCCGCCGACGAGCGAGGCACTGCCGGCGAGAGGGGCGGCACTGGCGCCGGTGGTGGCGAAGGCCGCGGTCGCGGCGACTCCGAGGACGGCGAGGCCCGCGAGGATGCGCCTCTCAGCGCGGCGGACGGGTGGTCGGTGGGACAGGTGGATCGGCAATCGATGTCCTTACTCACATTCGCTGGGAACCGGATCGGTTTCCACACAGAAACGACCCTACGAACTCGATTGCCCAGCTTTGTTACGAACAGGTAACGAAGTCGACGCTGAAGGGGGCCGATCCGTTGGCACTCTCCCTCCGCGAGTGCTAATTTATTCGCATTGAGCCGGGTCGGCTCAACTCTTGGAACTCTTCGTTGCACGACTGAATGGAGTGATCTCATGGCTGTCACCTACGACCCCGTCCGCGAGCTGGACCGCCTCGCCACCGCCCTCCTCGGCTCCGGCCAGGGGCCCCGCCGGATGCCGATCGACCTGTACCGGGACGGCGACCACTACGTCCTCACCGCCGACCTCCCCGGCATCGACCCCGGGTCCGTCGACGTCGACGTCGACGGGCAGCTCCTCACCATCCGCGCCCAGCGCACCGTCGCGGGCGGCGACGACGTCACCTGGATCACCCGGGAGCGCCAGTCGGCGACCTTCGTCCGCCAGCTGAGCCTCGGCCGGGGCGTCGACACCGAGCGCATCGCCGCGTCCTACGACAACGGCGTGCTCTCGGTGACCATCCCGGTTAGCGAGAAGGCGCGTCCCCGCCGCATCGAGGTCGTCTCGACCGCCCGCCCCGAGCAGGTGCGGATCGGCGAGGCGGCCGCCGAGTAGGACGACGAGCGAGGGCCCGTCCGCGATCGTGCGGGCGGGCCCTCCGCGTGTCCGCACGCCCTACGCTGGCCGGATGCGCGCCTCCTCCTCCGACACCGCTGTCGGCGTCCTGCTCCCCCGCGATCTCCCCGCCTCCGAGGTGCTCGTCTACGCCCGCCGCGCCGAGGAGCTCGGCTTCGACGAGCTCTGGGTGGTCGAGGACCTCGGCTTCCGCGGCGGCATCGCCCAGGCCGGCGCGGTACTCGCCGCCACCGAGCGGATCGTCGTCGGCATCGGCATCCTGCCCGCCGCCGTCCGCACGGCGGCCTTCACCGCGATGGAGCTCGGCACTCTCGCCGAACTGTTCCCCGGCCGCGTCCACGCCGGCATCGGGCACGGGATGCCGCACTGGATGCGCGGCCTCGGCGTCTGGCCGCGCAGCCCGCTCACCCTGCTCGAGGAGCAGTTCGACGCGATCCGCTCGCTGCTCTCCGGCGAGCGCACCGACCGCTCCGGCCGCTACGTGCACGTGGACGGCCTCGTCCTGGAGTCGCCGCCCGCCGTCGTGCCGCCGCTGCTGGCCGGCGTCCGCGGACCGAAGTCGCTGGCGCTCGCGGGCCGGATCGCCGACGGGGTCGTCCTGGCCGAGCCCGTCACTCCGGAGTACCTCGCGGCGGCCCGCGGCCACCTCGGCGGCACCGGACGGATCGTCGCCTACAACGTGGCCGCCGTGGACGACGACGCGGCCGCCGCGCGCGACGCGGTCCGGCTGGGACTCGAGTGGATCGGCGAGCCGGACTGGGCGCCGCACATCGCGCCGCTTCCCTTCGCCGAGGACTTCGCCCGCCTGCGGGCCGAGAGCGCCGACCGCGCCGCCTTCGTCCGCGACCTGCCCGACGCCTGGGTCGACCAGCTGGCCGTCGTGGGCACTCCCGAGGACGCTCGTCGCCGCATCGGCCTGCTGCACGAGGCCGGTGCGTCGAGCGTCGTGCTGATGCCGTCGGGGCCCGATCCGCTCCACGCGATGGAGGAGCTCGCCCGGGCGCTCTGAGGCGCTCGGCCCGGGCGCGTCCCACCGGGCCCGGAGACGCGTCCGGCCCGCAGGATCCGAGGATCGTGCGGGCCGGACGCGTCTGCTGAAGCCGGTGATCAGGCCGACATGCGGGCCTTCAGGTTCTCGTCGAGGGTCGCGAGGAACTCCTCGGTCGTCTGCCAGCCCTGCTCGGGGCCGACGAGCAGGGCGAGGTCCTTCGTCATCTTCCCGGACTCGACCGTCTTGATGACCACGTCCTCCAGGGTGAGCGAGAAGTCGATGAGCTCCTGGTTGCCGTCGAGCTTGCCGCGGTGCGCGAGACCGCGCGTCCAGGCGTAGATCGAGGCGATCGGGTTCGTCGAGGTGGGCTTGCCGGCCTGGTGCTGGCGGTAGTGGCGCGTGACGGTGCCGTGCGCCGCCTCCGCCTCGACGACGCTGCCGTCGGGCGTGGAGAGCACGGAGGTCATCAGGCCCAGCGAGCCGAAGCCCTGCGCGACGGTGTCGGACTGGACGTCGCCGTCGTAGTTCTTGCAGGCCCAGACGTAGCCGCCCTCCCACTTCATGGCCGAGGCGACCATGTCGTCGATGAGGCGGTGCTCGTAGGTGAGGCCCGCGGCGTCGAAGCGCTCCTTGAACTCGGTCTCGAAGATCTCCTCGAAGATGTCCTTGAAGCGGCCGTCGTAGGCCTTGAGGATCGTGTTCTTGGTGGAGAGGTAGACCGGGTAGTTGCGCGAGAGGCCGTAGTTCAGCGACGAGCGGGCGAAGTCGCGGATCGACGCATCCTGGTTGTACTGGACCTGCGCGATGCCGTCGTCCGGGGCCTTGTAGACCTCGAACCTCATCGGCTCGGAGCCGTCCTCGGGCGTGAACTCGACGGTCAGCGTGCCCTTGCCCTTGAAGACGAAGTCGGTGGCGCGGTACTGGTCGCCGAACGCGTGGCGGCCGATGATGATCGGCTTGTTCCAGCCGGGGACCAGGCGCGGGATGTTCGAGATGATGATGGGCTCGCGGAAGATCACGCCGCCGAGGATGTTGCGGATCGTGCCGTTGGGCGACTTCCACATCTTCTTGAGGCCGAACTCCTCGACGCGGGCCTCGTCGGGGGTGATGGTCGCGCACTTCACGCCGACGCCGTGCTTCTGGATGGCGTGCGCCGCGTCGATCGTGACCTGGTCGTCCGTCTCGTCGCGGTACTCGATGCCGAGGTCGTAGTACTCGAGGTTCACGTCGAGGTACGGGTGGATGAGGGTGTCCTTGATCTTCTGCCAGATGATGCGCGTCATCTCGTCGCCGTCGAGCTCGACGACCGTTCCCTCAACCTTGATCTTGGACATTGCTCTCCCATGGTGTCGATGACCCCGCACCTGTGCGGGACGGGCGGCTCTGCACCGCTCCGGATGGCCTCCGCCAGCCTACCCGAGGCCCGAACTGTCTCGATATCGAGACAGTTCTCGATCGTCCGCGCCGGGGCCGGCGCACGTCGCCCGACAGGAGGATGCCCGCCGTCCTGCGCCGCCGGTACAGTGACGGCATGAGTGACCTCCGCCTGGAAGAGCTGTCCGCCTCGAACATCTCCGCCGTGAACGGTCTGAGCCTCAAACCCGGCCAGGAGCAGTTCATCGCGCCGGTCTCCTACTCCGCCGCCGCCGCGGTGATCGACCCGGGCGCCTCCTGGCAGCGGGCCGTGATGGACGGCGACGAGCTGGTCGGCTTCATCCACGCGCACTTCGACCCGGAGGCGGCGGAGGAGTTCCGCAGCTGCATCTGGCGCATCAACATCGACGCGGCGAAGCAGGGCCGCGGCGTGGGCACCTTCGCCGTCCGCGCCACCGCCGACGAAGCGCGCGCCCGCGGCTTCGACACCCTCACGGTGATCTGGGAGTCCGGCGAGGACGGCCCGGAGCAGTTCTTCCGCTGGATCGGCTTCGAGGTCGTCGGCGAGACGCAGTACGGCGAGAACATCGGGGCGCTGACGCTCTGAGCGCGGCGCCGGAGGCAGCGGAGCCGGCCGACTTCGTCTCCGCCGTCCTCGAGGTGGTCGCCTCGATCCCGCCCGGCCGCGTGATGGCCTACGGCGAGATCGCCGCGGTCCTCGGCACGCGTGCGGCACGCGCGGTCGGCACGGTGATGGCCCGCTACGGCTCCGACACCGCCTGGTGGCGCGTCGTCCGCGCGGGAGGAGCGCCCCCGGTCGGCCACGAGGAGCGCGCCCGCCGGGAGTACGAGCGCGAGGGCACGCCCCTCGTCGTCACGCCGGGCGGCTGGCGCGTCGACGTGCGAAGCGCCCGCTGGCGCCCCTGAGCCGGGAGCGGCTCCGGGACGTGAGTCGCGAGCAGCAGCCGATCAGACGAGCGAGCCCCGCCAGGCCGCGTGCAGGGTGGCGAAGCGGCCCTCGCCGGCGATGAGCGCCTCCGGGGTGCCGTCCTCGACGATGCGGCCGTGCTCCATCACCAGCACCCGGTCGGCGATCGCGACCGTCGAGAGGCGGTGCGCGATGATGACCGCCGTGCGGTCCGCCAGCAGCGTCTGCAGGCCCTGCTGCACCAGGCGCTCGCTCGGGATGTCGAGGGAGGAGGTCGCCTCGTCCAGGATCAGCACCGCCGGGTCGGCCAGGAACGCGCGGGCGAACGAGATCAGCTGGCGCTGACCGGCCGAGACGCGGCCGCCGCGCTTGTTCACGTCGGTGTCGTAGCCGTCCGGAAGCGCCTGGATGAACTCGTGCGCGCCGACCGCCTGCGCGGCCCGGACGATCTCGTCGTAGGACGCGGTCGGCCGCCCGATCGCGATGTTGTCGGCGACGGATCCGGAGAAGAGGTACGCCTCCTGGGTGACCATCACGATCGCGCGCCGCAGGTCCTTCGGGTGCAGCTGCCGCAGGTCCACGCCGTCGAGGGTCACCACGCCGTCGCTCGGGTCGTAGAAGCGCGAGATCAGCTTGGCGAGCGTCGTCTTGCCGGCGCCCGTGGACCCGACGAGGGCGATGGTCTGCCCGGCGGGGATGTCGAGGTCGAAGCGCGGCAGCACCTCGCGGTCGGCGGCGTAGGCGAAGCGGACGCCCTCGAAGCCGAGGCGGCCCCGCGCCTGGCGCAGGTCGACCGGGCGGGCCGGATCCGGGACGCTCGGCTCCTCGGCCAGCACGCCCGAGATCTTCTCGAGCGCCGCGGCCGCCGACTGGTAGGAGTTGTAGAACATCGCCATCTCCTGCACCGGGTCGAAGAAGCGCCGGGTGTAGAGCAGGACCGCCAGCAGCGCGCCGATCTCGAGCCCGCCGTCGAGCACGCGGACGCCGCCGATGAACAGCACCACGGCGACGGTGACGTTGCCGATCAGCACGAGCCCGGGGTCGAAGGTGCCGAACACCCCGAAGACGCGCTTGTAGGCGAGCCGGTACTGCTCGACGACCCCGCCGAACACGGACTCGTTGCGCTTCTGCGTGCGGAAGGTCTGCACGGCGCGGATGCCGGTCATCGACTCCACGAACTGCACGATGAGCCGCGACGAGGCGACGCGAGTGCCGCGGAACAGCGCCTGCGACCGTTTCTGGAACCAGCGGGTGAGCAGCGCGAGCGGCACCAGGGCGCAGGCGAGCACGATGCCGCTCACGCCGTCCAGGGAGACCAGGGCGATCGCGACGAAGCCCATGTAGAGCGCACCCTGCACCAGCTGGTTGATGCCGGAGTCGAGCAGCTCGCGGATGGAGTCGAGGTCGCTGGTCTGGCGCGAGATGATCCGGCCGGAGGTGTAGTTCTCGTGGAACTCCAGGCTCAGCTTCTGGGTGTGCAGGAAGACCCGCTTGCGCAGGTCGATCAGGATCGCCTGGCTCACCCGCGCGGAGAGCACGGTGTACCAGGCGACCAGGAGCGCGCCGACGAGTCCGGTGAGGATGTAGGCGCCGACCGTGACCGCCAGCGGGACCGCGTTCCCCGCGAGGACCGCGGGCAGGCCGTTGTCGATGCCCGCCGCGATCAGCGCCGGTCCCGCGACCTGGGCAGCGGTCGCGACGACGACCACGACCGCGGTGAGCACCAGCCGCAGCCGGAGCGGCCGCAGCAGGGAGCCGAGCAGCCGCAGCGAGCGCCGGCGCAGGGCCGCCGACTCCGCTCTGCTGAGGTCGTCGCGCTCCTCGGAGGAACCGAGCGTGCTCATGATCGCGTCTCCTGGTGGGTCGTCGTGGGGCGGGAGCCGATGCGCTCGGTCCCGGCGGGCCGGGTCAGCTCGTCCTCCTCGAGGCTCGAGATGACGAAGCGGTAGTGCGGGCTGCTCGCGAGCAGCTCGCTGTGGGTGCCGACCGCGGTGATGCGGCCCTCCTCCATCAGTGCCACGCGATCGGCGAGCGCCACCGTCGAGGGGCGGTGGGCGACGATGATCGCCGTGGTGTCGCCGAGCACGCGGCGCAGCCCCGCCTCGACGCGCGCCTCCGTGTCGACGTCGAGCGCCGAGAGCGGGTCGTCGAGGACGAGCACCGCCGGACGCGCGGCCACCGCGCGGGCGAGGGCCAGGCGCTGGCGCTGGCCGCCGGAGAGGCTCATCCCCTCCTCGCCCACCTTCGTGTCCAGGCCCTCGGGAAGGCGGTGGACGAAGTCGGCCTGCGCGATCTCGAGGGCCTCGAGCAGCTCCTCCTCGGTCGCGTCGGGTCGGCCGAGGAGGACGTTCTCGCGCACGCTGGTGGAGAAGAGCGTCGCGTCCTCGAACGCCATGCCGATGTGCGTGCGCAGCTCGTCGCGGCGGAGCCGGCGGATGTCGACGCCGTCGAGCTCGATGGCTCCGCCGGTCACGTCGTAGAGGCGCGGGAGCAGCGCGGTGAGCGTCGTCTTCCCGGAGCCGGTGATGCCGACCAGTGCCATCGTCTCGCCCGGCTCGACCTCGAGGTCGACGCCGTCGAGGAGGTCGCGGTAGCGCTCGGGGGCGTCCTGGTAGCGGAAGTGGACGTCGCGGAAGCGGACCCGACCGCGCGGCTCGAGGATCGTCTCGGGGTCCTCCGGG
This sequence comes from Rathayibacter sp. AY1D9, assembly GCF_002932395.1. Taxonomy (NCBI): domain Bacteria; kingdom Bacillati; phylum Actinomycetota; class Actinomycetes; order Micrococcales; family Microbacteriaceae; genus Rathayibacter; species Rathayibacter sp. AY1D9. The sequence goes on along the minus strand of NZ_PSVQ01000022.1, from coordinate 41,776 downwards.
TCGGTGATGGTGTTCCGGCTGTCCATCACCTCGAAGTAGCGGTCGACCGCCGTGCGGGTGTCGAAGGTCATCGAGAGGAGGAAGCCGATCGACTCCACCGGCCAGCGCAGCACGGTCGCGGTGGCGAAGAAGGCGAACAGCTCGCCGACGCTCAGCTGGCCGGCCGCGGCGAGCCAGACCCCGCCGAGCAGGCAGAGCGCGAACGCGATGTCCGGCACCAGCAGCAGGACGAGCCAGATCCCGGCGATGGCGCGGGCCTTGTCGATCTCGGTGCCGCGGAGCTTCTCGGCCTGGCCGGCGAAGTTCTCCAGCGCGTGCTGGTGGCGGCCGAAGGCCTTGAGGACGCGGATGCCGTGCACCGACTGCTCGACGGTCGTGGCGAGGTCGCCCGCCTGGTCCTGGCTGCGGCGCGCGATGCTCGAGTAGCGCTTCTCGAACGCGAACCCGTAGATCCAGACCGGGATCGAGCACACGACGAAGAGCACGCCGAGGATCGGGTTCCAGTAGACGAGGACGCCGAAGCCGACGACGATCGTCAGCGCGTTGACCACGAGCAGGACGAAGCCGAAGGCTATCCAGCGGCGGATGAGGCTGAGGTCGCTCATCGCCCGCGACAGGAGCTGCCCGCTCTGCCAGCGGTCGTGGAACGAGACGGGGAGGTCCTGCAGGCGGCTGTAGAGCGCCGAGCGCATGCGCGCCTCGATCCGCGTGCTGGGGGTGAGGACCATCCGGCGGCGCAGCGCGATGGCACCGGCCTCGACGACGCCGAGCACGAGGATGACGGCGACCGGGCCGATCAGCGGCCCGAGGTCGCCGGAGCCGGCGGAGGCCGCTCCGTCCCCCAGCGGCCCGTCGACGAGCTGCTGCAGGACGATCGGGATGACCAGCGACACCAGGCTCGCCACGAGCGCGACCGCGATGCCGCCGACCAGCCGGGGCAGGGAGTCGCCGACGAAGGGGACGAGGCGCAGCAGGGTCTGCAGCGTGCTCGGGCGCTTCTGCGCGGGGGCGCCGGGAGACGGGAGGGCGGGAGCGGACACGGCGGAGGGCTTTCGCGACGAGGGCGGGGCCTCCCCTGCCGGGTGGGCGGGGAGGCGGGAGGTGCCACCGGGCCGGAGAGCTCCGGGCAGCCTTGAAGGCTATACCCGGGCTATGTGCTCCGTCCAGCGGCCGCCGCGATCCGGCGGTTCCCCCCGCCTCCGCCGTCAGCGGACGCGGACCGAGAGGCAGGTGACACAGCCCTCGAGCTTCTCGAACTCCGAGACGTCCACGGTGAGGACGCGGTAGCCCAGGCTCCGCAGCAGCTCGGCGCTCCGGGGAGCGGAGGCGGCCATCAGGAGGGTGTCGTCGTCGAGGACGACCACGTGGGCGCCCGCCTCCTCGGGCATCGGCAGGAAGGAGGGGAACAGGCGCGGCTCGTCGACGACCGGCTCCCAGCCGATGACCGTGCCGTCGGGCAGCGCGGTCACGGCGCTCTTGAGGTGCAGCACCTTGGTCAGCGGGACCGCGACGACGTCGTACCCGCGGGGGCGGAGGATCGCGCGCAGCTGGGCGACCCCCGCCGCGTCGGTCCGGCCTCCGCGGCCGACGTAGACCGTCGATCCCACCTTGAGGACGTCGCCGCCGTCGAGCGTGCCCGGCTCCTCGATGCGGTCGACCGTCAGGCCGAGGGCGCGGACGGCCTCCTCGGCGCCTGCCGTCTCTCCGCGGCGGGACTCCGCTCCGGACCGGGCGATCACGGCGTGGTCGCCGAAGACGACGACCGCGTCCTCGAGGAAGACGGAGTCGGCGAGTCCGGGCGCCGGTGCGGCCTCGACCGTCTCCCAGCCGGCCCGCTCGAGCAGGTCGACGTACGCCTCCCACTGCTGCTGGGCGCGCTGCTGGTCGACGGGGACGCGCTCGAGGTGGGTGAGCTCGCCCGCCGAGAGGTCGGCGGCCGGGGCCCGGACGATCGCGATGCGGCGGTCGGTGACGACGGCGGCCGGAGCGCCCGTGGTGCGGAGGCGGTTCCAGAGTGCGCGGCCGACGCTCGCTGCCGAGACGGTGAACGCGAGCAGGAAGACGAGGTTGAGTCCGGCGAAGGTCTGGAAGATGGAGGCCCAGACGGCGCCCGTGACGGCCTCGCCGGTGGCGCTGGCTTGGACGAGCGTGCCGAACACGGCTCCGACCACGCCCCCGACGAGTCCCGCGAGGGCGGCGCTCCAGGTGCGTCCGAGCGTCCCCGCGACGGCGAGGACGAGGACGACCACGAAGCCGAGCACGCTCGAGAGCAGGAAGTAGGCGTTGACCTGCGGGATGGAGCCGGGCTGCAGCTGGTTGCCGATGAAGAAGGCCAGCAGGTTGGCGAGGTGCGCCACGAGCGCGGTCGCCGCGGCGGCGAGCAGCGCGACGAGGATCCGGCGGCCCGTTCCGGGCGCGCGGTCCCGGTTCGGGGCGGTGGTGGTCGCTGCGGTCGGGGTGTCGGGAGTGGACGCGGGCGTCGAGTCGGAAGGCACCCGGCGACCCTACGCGCCCCCGCCCCCGCCTCGCCTGTCGATCCCCTAGCAGCCCCCTAAGAGCCGCCCACCGCAAAGCAGAGCACTTTCAGCGGGAATCGCGTGCCCAGCGATTCCCGTGACCGGCGACGCCCCCACTCCATGGAAAGCCTCACGTCGTGACGCCGACCACGCCCCGCCGCGCGAGGAGCGGCCGGGAAACCGCCCACCGCAAGGCAGAGCCGACTCAGCGGGAATCGCGTACCAAGCGATTCACGCGGTCGGCGACGCTACCCGCTCCGCGGAACGCTCCGTGTCGCGAAGCCGACCGCGCCCCGCCGCGCAGGGAGCGGCGGGGAAGACAAGCACCGCAAGGCAGAGCCGGTTCAGCGGGAATCGCGTGCCAAGCGATTCCCGCGACCGGCGACGCACCCCGCTCTACGGAACGCACCACATCGCCGAGACGAGCACCGCAAGGCAGAGCCGGTTCAGCGGGAATCGCGTGCCAAGCGATTCCCGCGACCGGCGACGCACCCCGCTCTACGGAACGCACCCCGTCGCGAAGCCGACCGCGCCCCGCCGCGCAGGGAGCGGCGGGGAGATCGAACACCACTTCTTCCACTGAGTGACGGGCGCGGAGCGCCCGTCACTCAGTGGAAGAAGTGCCGCTCCCCCGTCGTGTACATCGTGACGCCGGCGCGGGCGGCCGCGTCGATGACCTCGGCGTCGCGGACGGAGCCGCCGGGCTGGACGACGGCCTTCACGCCGGCGGCGAGGAGCACCTCGAGGCCGTCGGCGAAGGGGAAGAACGCGTCGGAGGCGGCGACGGTGCCGGGGGCGCGGTCGCCGGCGCGGGTGACGGCGAGGTGGCAGGAGTCGACGCGGTTGACCTGACCCATGCCGACGCCGACGGAGGCGCCGCCCTTGGCGAGGAGGATCGCGTTCGACTTGACGGCGCGGCAGGCCTTCCACGCGAACTCGAGGTCGAGCATCGTGTCGGCGTCGGCGGGCTCGCCGGCGACGAGCTGCCAGCCGGAGCTGACCTCGCCGGGGCCGCCGATGAAGCGGTCCGGCTCCTGCAGCAGCAGGCCGCCGGAGATCTGCTTGAACTCGCGCTCCACGGGGGCGTAGAAGTCGGGGAGCTGCAGCAGGCGCAGGTTCTTCTTGGTCTTCAGCACCTCGAGCGCCTCGGGCTCGAAGCCGGGGGCGACGAGCACCTCGGTGAAGATCTCCTTCACCGTCTCGGCCATGGCGAGGGTGACGGGCCGGTTCGCGGCGATGACGCCGCCGAAGGCCGACACCGGGTCGCACTCGTGGGCGCGGCGGTGGGCGGAGGCGATGGGGTCGATCGCCTTCGAGCTCGCGATCGCGATGCCGCACGGGTTCGCGTGCTTGATGATCGCGACGGCGGGGAGCACAAAGTCGTAGGCCGCGCGGACGGCCGCGTCGGCGTCGACGTAGTTGTTGTAGGACATCTCCTTGCCGTGCAGCTGTGTCGCCTGCGCGATGCCGGTGCCGTCGGGAGAGACGTAGAGTGCCGCCTTCTGGTGCGAGTTCTCGCCGTAGCGGAGGACCTGCTGCAGGGTTCCGCGGATCTCGACCGAGCCCTCGACGCCCTCGGCCGCCTCCTGCCCGGCGAACCAGGCGGCGACGGCGGAGTCGTAGGAGGCGGTGTGCGCGAAGGCGCGGGCCGCCAGGGTGCGGCGCGCGGCGAGCGTCGTGCCGCCGTCGGCGAGGGCGGTCGCGATCCCGGAGTAGTCGGCCGGGTCGACGACGATCGCGACGTTCGCGTGGTTCTTCGCGGAGGCGCGGACGAGGGCCGGGCCCCCGATGTCGATGTTCTCGACCACGGTCGCCGGGTCGGCGCCGCCGGCGACGGTCTCGCGGAACGGGTACAGGTTCACCACGACCAGCTCGAACGCGGCGATGTCGAGCTGCTCCAGCTGCTCGCGGTGCGAGGCGAGCCTCAGGTCGGCGAGGATGCCCGCGTGCACGGCCGGGTGCAGCGTCTTCACGCGGCCGTCGAGCGACTCCGGGAACCCGGTGACGGCCGAGACGTCGGTGACCTCGTGGCCGGCGCCGCGGAGGGTCGCTGCGGTCGAGCCGGTGGAGACGAGCTCGACGCCGGCCGCGGCGAGCGCCGCTCCGAGCTCGAGCAGGCCGGTCTTGTCGCTGACCGAGATCAGCGCCCGGCGGACGGGGACCCGGTCGCGGTCGTCGTAGCTGCTGGGGTCGTGGGCGGTGATGCTCATGCGCGGGCGAGCTCCTCGAGGTCGACGGTTCCGTGGGCGATGTCGAGCACCGTCTGCACCAGCAGGCGACGCTCGATGGTCTTGATGCGCTCGTGCAGCGCGTCCTCGCTCTCGCCGGGGAGCACGGCGAGGCTCTCCTGGGCGATGACGGGTCCCGTGTCGACGCCGGTGTCGATCACGTGCACGGTGACGCCGGTCTCGGTCGCGCCGGCGGCGAGGGCGTCGCGGACGGCGTGGGCGCCGGGGAAGAGGGGCAGCAGGGCGGGATGCGTGTTGATCATCCGCGGGCTGAGCGCGTCCACCACCACGGGCGGCAGGATGCGCATGAAGCCCGCGCAGACGACGAGGTCGGGCTCCCACTCCCGGATGCGCCCGAGCAGGGCGGCGCCCCACTCGTCGCGGGAGGAGAAGTCGCGCGGCGCGACCGTGAAGGCGGGGACTCCGCGCTCCTCGGCGTGGCGGAAGCCCTCGGCGTCGGTGTCGCTGCCGACCGCGACGATGCGGGCGGGGAAGCCCTCGTCGCCGGCGGCGTCCAGCAGGGCGCGGAGGTTCGATCCGCCGCCGGAGAGGAGCACGACCAACTTCAGCACTGCGCAAGTCTAGGGGGACGCCTCAGCCGGCGTCAGCCGCGTCGGCTGCGGCCCGCGGCGAGGCCCAGGCCCGCGGCCAGCGCGAGCTCGAGGGCGGCGACCGCCCCGACGACGAGCGGGTCCGGGCCCACCTGGGCGAGCCGCCCGGGCCCGGCGGCGCCCGCCGAGAACCAGGCGAGGAGCCCGAGCAGCAGGCCGCCGACCACGCCGATCCCGCCGGCCGCGGCCGCGCCCCAGCGCAGCAGCGAGCGTCCGTCGAGCGCCTCGATCACGCCGCGCCGCAGCCGCCATCCCGCGGCGAACCCGGCGAGCAGCGGCACGAGCAGTCCGAGGAATCCGAAGGCCGAGTCCCCTGCGGGCAGTGCGGCGAGGACCGGTATCGACGGGATCGGTCCGAGCAGCGTTCCGGCCGCGCTCACGGAGGAGCCGGTGCCGAGGGCGAAGCCCGGGCCGATCAGCCAGCTCGCCGCCCAGATCACCAGGTTCGGGAGGAACGCCAGCTGCCCGAGAGTGAGGGCCAGGCCGCCGAGCGCCTCGGCGCCCAGGCTCTCGTAGAGCGCGACGACCGAGGTGTAGTGCACGACCAGCAGCACGGCGACGAGCACCGCCGCGACTCCGACCACGCCGGCCGCGGCGAGCGCTCCCCCGCGCAGCGACGCGAGGACGAGCCCGGGCCCCGGCGCGGGGACGCGGTCGAGCGCGGAGGCGGCCAGCTCGCCGAGGGGGTCGGCCTCGTCGCTGCGGGCGGAGTGGAGCGCTGCTCCGACGAGCACCCCCAGCGCGAAGACGAGCGGCGGCAGCAGCGTCCCCTGCAGGGGATCGACGGTGGCGGCCGGGTCCGCGGATCCGAGCGAGACCAGGAGCGCGATCGCCAGGTAGGTCGCGATCGCGACGAGGACGCCGATGGCCCGGAACGGCGACTCCTGGGCGCGGCGGCCGGTGCGCGCGCCGAGCAGCACGGTGAGGAGCGCGAAGGCCAGCGGAGCGATCGTCACCGGGAAGGCGTCCGCGCCTCCGGGCAGCGCGACGGCGAGGGCGGAGTCGGGGGCCAGCGCCGCCTGCAGGTCGGCCCCGTGGCCGAGCAGCCAGGCGTCGGCGGCGACCCGCCAGAACACGCCGAAGTCGACCGTCGTGTCGTACTGCACGGCCCAGAGGACGGTCAGCGGGACGAGCGGGATCGCGATCCCGATCAGCGCCGACAGCGCGGCGTCGAAGGCGGCGAGGAGGGCGACGGTGATCCGGTTCATGGGCCTGACGAGCCTAGCGGCGGCGCGCTCGGAGGCGGGTCAGGGGCGCGCCGCCCGGCCCTCTAGTGTCGGAGCCATGACGGGGACCTCGGACGCACGGACGGAGCGCGGCCTGGACCGCCTCGTGAACTTCTCCGACGCCGTCGTCGCCATCGCCATCACGTTCCTTGTCCTCCCCCTCGTCGACGTGGTCGAGGAGGGCCGCGCGGCCGATCTGGGGTCCCTCCTCACAGGTCACTACGGCACCCTCTCCGCCTTCTTCATCACGTTCGCCGTGATCGGGCGGCTGTGGGCGGTCCACCACTCCGTCTTCGAGGGCGTGGCCCGGTACTCGCCCGCGCTCGTCGTCGCGAACTTCGTCTGGCTGGCCGCGGTCGTGCTGCTCCCCTTCGCGGCGAACCTGATCTCGAACGTGCTCGACACCGACGGCAGCGTCATCGCGCTCTACATCGGCACGATGATCGCGGCGAGCGCGGCGACCCTCGCGATGCAGCTCATCGTGCGCCGCGACCCGGATCTCCTGGCCCCGGGGGCGGAACCGCGGCGCTCCCTCTCGAGGTCGCTGATCGTGATCAGCGTCCTCCTCGCGGCCCTCGTGCTCGCCGTCGCCGTGCCGGCCGTCAACATGTTCGCGCTCCTGCTGCTCCTGCTCTCGGGTCCGATCGAGCGCCTGGTGCACCGCGGTCGCCCCGGGGGACGAGCGGCCCACCGCCGGACGGAGCGCGGGCTCGACCGGCTCGTCAACTTCTCGGACGCGACCGCCGCCATCGCCATCACCGTCCTCGTCCTGCCGCTGGTGCAGCTGGCTCCCGAGGTCGCCCGGGAGGGCGGCGGAGTCCCGGCGCTGCTCGCGGAGCACCTGGACTCGGTCCTCGCCTTCGCGCTCTCCTTCGCGGTCATCGCCGTCTTCTGGATCCCCCACCACCGCGTCTTCGAGATCGCCGGGGACTACGACGGCGCCCTGGTGTGGCTGGATCTGCTCTGGCTGGCCGGGCTGGCGTTCTTCCCGTTCTCGACGAGCGCGCTGGCGCTGTTCCCGGACTCCCGGGCGACGATCGGGCTCTACATCGGCACCATGGCCGCGATGAGCGGGGCGCTGGTCCTGATCGAGCTGCGCCTCTCCCGGCACCCGGAGCTCAGGCGGCCCGGCGCAGGGCCCCTGCCGCTCGCGCCCGCCCTGCTGCCCTTCGCGCTGCTCCTCGTCGCACTGGCGCTGGCGCTGCTGGTCCCGTCGGTCGGGCTCTGGTGGCTGCTTCTGCTCCTTCTGCAGCGGCCCGTCCGGGCACTGCTCGCGCGGCGCTGATCCTCAGGCCCCGGGCGTCCAGCCCAGCTGCGGGGCGATGCGCTCCGCGACGGCGCGCAGGATGCGCCGGTGCGACTCCACCCCGCCGACCGCCGGGAGCGTCACCGTGAGCGCGTCCGCCTCCGCGAGCGCCGGATCCGCGGCGAGCGACGCGACGATCCGCTCCGGGCTCCCGACGTGGAGGGGGCTGAAGCGCATCGGGGCGGCGATGATCGACCGGTCGGCCGTGCGGGGGCGGCCCTCGTCGTCCATCCGCGCGAGGTAGCCCTCGATGAAGGGGCGGTGCGCCTCCTCGTCGGCGGCGTCGAGCAGCGGCAGCACGATGCGGCCCGCCGTCACCCTGGACGTGCGCCCCGAGTGCGCGGCGGCGAAGGCCTCGCGGTAGGCACGGATCTGCACCGCCTGCTGCTCGGCGAACGGCAGGCCCGTCTCCTCCGTGTTGAGCGTGGACACCTGCAGGTGCATGCCCTGCTCGCCTGCCCGAACCGCGGAGGACACTGTTCCCGCCCCGTACCAGAGCCGGTCGGCGAGGCCGGGCGCGTGCGGCTGCTGGACGAGCGGAGCGCCGACCGGGACCGACATCAGGGCCGACTCCGCGACGCCGAGCACGGCGCCCGAGAGCGCCTCGCGGAGTCGCGCGATGCGCTCCTGCGCCTCCTCGCGGAAGTGGCGCTCGGCCTGCCCGAACACCCCGTCGAAGACGGAGGAGAGATGCGCGAAGCCGCTGCTGACGCCGAGGTCGAGGCGTCCGCCCGAGAGCAGGTCCACGGTCGCGGCGTCCTCGGCGAGGCGCACGGGCGACTCGTAGCGGACGCCGATGACCGCGGTCCCGAGGCGGAGGCGGCGGGTCCGCTGGGAGGCGGCCGCGAAGAAGGTCATCGGAGACGCGAGGTAGCGCTCGAAGTGCCGCACGCGGACCCAGCCGGTGCCGTAGCCGAGCTCCTCGGCGAGCTCGAGCAGAGCGAGCCCGTCCTCGAGGCTCCGCGCGGCGTCGCCGGGCTGCTCGGGGCCCTCCGGGTACGGCACGAAGGTCAGCAGGTCGAGTCCGAGGCGGCGGGTCACGCTGCGACGCTACTCCGGCCAGGCCCGCCCCGACGACGGAACGGACGGCGCCGCCCGCCGGAGCAGGGGCACCGTCCGTTCCGACGGTGGTGCGGGGAGGACGGGCGCTAGAGCGCCGCGTAGACCTCGCGGAGCAGGGCGGCCGTCTCGGAGGGCGTCTTGCCGACCTTCACGCCCGCGGCCTCGAGGGCCTCCTTCTTGGCCTGCGCGGTGCCGGCCGAGCCGGAGACGATGGCGCCGGCGTGGCCCATCGTCTTGCCCTCGGGGGCGGTGAAGCCCGCGACGTAGCCGACGACGGGCTTCGTGACGTTCGCCTTGATGAAGTCCGCGGCGCGCTCCTCGGCGTCGCCGCCGATCTCGCCGATCATCACGATCGCCTTCGTCTCGGGGTCGGCCTCGAACGCGGCGAGCGCGTCGATGTGCGTCGTGCCGATGATCGGGTCGCCGCCGATGCCGATCGCGGTCGAGAAGCCCAGGTCGCGCAGCTCGTACATCATCTGGTAGGTCAGGGTGCCCGACTTCGAGACGAGGCCGATCGGGCCCTTGCCGGTGATCGTCGCGGGGGTGATGCCCACGAGCGACTCGCCCGGCGTGATGATGCCGGGGCAGTTGGGGCCGATGATCCGCGTCTTGTTCCCCTTCTCCTGCGCGTACGCCCAGAACTCCGCGGAGTCCTGCACCGGGATGCCCTCGGTGATGACGACGAGGAGGCCGATCTCGGCGTCGATCGCCTCGATGACGGCGTCCTTCGAGAAGGCGGGCGGCACGAACGCGATGGAGACGTCGGCGCCGGTGGCCTCCATCGCCTCCTTCACGGTGCCGAAGACGGGGAGCTCGACGTCGCCGTGGGTGACGGTCGTGCCGGCCTTGCGGGCGTTGACGCCGCCGACCACGTTCGTGCCGGCCTTGAGCATCAGCGCGGTGTGCTTGGTGCCCTCGCCGCCGGTGATGCCCTGGACGATGACCTTGGAGTCCTTGGTGAGGAAGATCGACATGCTTGTTCTCTGATTCCTTGAGTCGTCGGGTCCGTTACGCGGCGGCGAGTTCGGCGGCCTTGTCGGCGCCCTCGTCCATGGTCGCGGCGAGCGTGATGAGCGGGTTGGCGGCGGCCTGGAGGATCGCGCGGCCCTCCTCGACCTTGTTGCCGTCGAGGCGGACGACGAGCGGCTTCGTGGCCGAGTCGCCGAGGATCTCGAGCGCCTGGAGGATGCCGTTGGCGACCGCGTCGCACGCGGTGATACCGCCGAAGACGTTGACGAAGACGCTCTTGACCTGCTCGTCGCCGAGGATCACGTCGAGGCCGTTCGCCATCACCTGGGCGGAGGCTCCGCCGCCGATGTCGAGGAAGTTGGCCGGCTTCACGCCGTTGTGCCTCTCTCCGGCGTAGGCGACGACGTCGAGGGTCGACATGACCAGGCCCGCGCCGTTGCCGATGATGCCGACCTCGCCGTCGAGCTTCACGTAGTTGAGGTCGTTCTCCTTGGCCTTCGCCTCGAGCGGGTCGGCGGCGTCCTTGTCCTCGAGCGCGGCGTGGTCCGCGTGGCGGAAGCCGGCGTTCTCGTCGAGCGAGACCTTGCCGTCGAGCGCGACGATGTCGCCCTCCTCGGTGAGCACGAGCGGGTTCACCTCGACGAGCGTGGCGTCCTCGCCGGTGTAGACGTCGTACAGCTTCACCAGGACGGGCGCGACCTTGGCGATCAGCTCCTCCGGGAACTTCGCCGCGCGGGCGATCTCCTCGGCCTTGGCCTGGTCGATGCCCTGGCCGGGGACGACCTCGACGCGCGCGAGGGCGTCGGGGCGCTCGACGGCGAGCTGCTCGATCTCCATGCCGCCCTCGTAGGAGGTGAGCGAGAGGTAGGAGCGGTTGGCCCGGTCCAGCAGCACCGAGAAGTAGAACTCGCGGTCGATGCGCGCACCGCCGGCGACCATGACGCGTTTGACGACGTGGCCCTTGATGTCGAGGCCGAGGATCGACTGCGCCGCGGCGAACGCGTCCTCGGGGGTCTTCGCGACCTTCACGCCGCCCGCCTTGCCGCGGCCGCCGATCTTGACCTGCGCCTTGACGACGGTGACGCCGCCCAGCTTCTCCGCCGCGGCGCGCACCTCCTCCGGCGTGTCGGCGACGATGCCCGGGAGCACGGGGACGCCGTACTTCTCGAACAGATCACGGGCCTGGTATTCGAAGAGATCCACGCTGCATTCCCATTCCGCGCCGAGCGCGCTTGCGTTTCGAGTTCGAGGTGGCCCGGACGACGCCGGAGTCTCGGCACTGTCCCTGGGCCGCGCCGAGTCTACTCCGCACCCGCCGGGGGCTTCCCGTGCGGTCGCTCCGCGCCCGCCGGACGCCCGCCGGGGGTCACCGGCCCCTCCTCCGCCCGCCGCTCCCGCGTAGCGTGGAGCCATGTCGTCGGCCACCCGCACCCCGGACGTCTTCCGCGAGGGCGTGTTCCTGCTGGCGGGGGCGCGCGCGATCCTCCTCCAGATCGCGCACCCGGCGGTCGGGCAGGGCGTCGCCGACCACTCCGACTTCGTGCACCGGGCCGTGAACCGCCTGCACGGGACGCTCTCCTACCTCTACGTCCTGCACTACGGCACTCCCGAGGACGTCCGCGCCGTCCGCCGCCGCGTGAACAGGGCGCACGTGCCCGTGCGCGGCCCCGGCTACACGGCCTTCGACCCGGAGCTGCAGCGCTGGGTCGCGGCGACGCTCACCCAGTCGATGCTGCAGCTCTACGAGGGCGCCTTCGGTGCACTGAGCGAGGAGGAGGCGGACGACATCGTGCGCCGCTCCGTCGTCGTCGGCGCGGCCCTGCAGATGCCCGCGGACCTCTGGCCCGACTCCCGCACCGCGTTCGACGCCTACTGGGAGCGGGAGGTGGAGCGCCTCGACGTCACGCCCGCCGCCCGCCGCGTCGCCCACGACCTGCTGGGCCCGAGCATCGCCGCCTGGTACCTGCGCCCGCTCGGCCCCTACCTCCGCCTGATCACCGCCGGCCTGCTCCCGGCGGCGCTCCGCGAGCCCTTCGGCTTCCACTGGACCGCACGGCAGGAGGCGCGGTTCGAGCGGGCGCTCTCGCGCACCTTCGCCGCCTACCGCCTGCTTCCCGCGATCGTGAGGACGGCGCCCAGCCGCTACTACCTCGCCCGGGTCCGACGCGACGCTCAGAAGCCGGCCACGACCTCCCAGCCCGCGTAGGCGGCGAGCTCCAGCCCGAGCGCCTGCGCGGCCGCACGCGCCTCGTCGATCCCGCGCTCGTCGCGCACGTCGACGGTGACCGGCACGCTGTCGCCGAACCCCGCGATCTCGACCCGCGCGCTCGTCGGACCGCTGTAGAGCGGGACGTGCGCGTCCGCGGTCCGCGCGCCGACCACTCGCGAGCCGGTCGCCTCTGCGATCACCGCGAGGGCGAACGGAGCCGTCACCACCGCATCCGTGTAGAGCGTCGCCTCGCCGCGCATCGCGCCTCCCGTCGTCCGACCCGCGGAACCGGGCCGCAGCAGTCCGACTGTAGGCAGCCGCCCGCGCCTCCCGCACCCCCTTCCGCTCGGCGCCGGGATGCGCACTCCCCGCCCGTCCGTGCTGAACATCCGGTGCGGATCGCTCGACGCGGCCGCCCGGCGGATCTACGGTGAAGCACCCGGCATCCGCCGCGGCGGTCAACGACGACTGGAGCCTTGATGAGCATCACCGAACCCCGCACGGCCGAGGCCCCCGCCGCTCCCCCGCCCGCCGCCGGCTTCGGCACCCTCTCCGTCGCGGCCATCCTGGCGGAGGCGGCGCGGCGCACCCCTGACACGATCGCCATCCGCGTCGGCGAGCAGGCCGTCGACTACGCGACCCTCTGGCGGCAGACCCGTGCCTACGCCGGAGCCCTGCGCGCCCAGGGGATCGGACCGGGCGACCGCGTGGCCCTGCTCGTCCCGAACGTCCCCGACTTCCCCCGCGGCTACTTCGCCGTCCTCGCGCTCGGCGCCGTGGTGGTCCCGGTGCACGCCCTGCTCAAGCACGACGAGATCGCCTACGTCCTGCGCGACTCCGGAGCCGTCGCGCTCGTGTGCGCCGCTCCGCTGCTCGCCGAGGGGGCCGCCGGAGCGGACCTCGCCGACGTTCCCGTGCTGAGCGTGATGGTGCCCGACGGCACCGCCTCGCCCCTTCCGCGCCTGGAGGACCTCGCCGCGGAGGCGACTCCGATCGACGGCTACGTGCCCCGCTCCCCCTCCGACACGGCGACGATCCTCTACACCAGCGGCACCACCGGCCGTCCGAAGGGGGCCGAGGGGACGCACTTCGCGATCGTCTCGCAGTCGGACGTCCTGCTGATGAACACGTTCGACCTGCACCGCGGCGACGTGGTGCTCGGGGCGCTGCCGCTCTTCCACACCTTCGGGCAGGTCTGCGCGATGAACACGGCCTTCCGCACCGCCGCGACGGTCGTCCTGGTGCCGAAGTTCGACGGCGACGCCGCGCTCGAGGCGATGATCGCCCACGGCTGCACGGTCTTCGAGGGCGTGCCCACGATGTACGTCGCCCTGCTCGACGCCGCGACCCGGCGCGAGGACCGGCCGCCGCTGCGCTACGCGGTCTCGGGAGGCGCCGCGCTGCCCGTCGCCGTGATCGAGCGCTTCCGCGAGGTGTTCGGCGTCGAGATCTACGAGGGCTACGGGCTCACCGAGACCTCCCCGGTCGCCACCTTCAACCACGTCGGAGTCCCGCCGCGGCCGGGCACGGTCGGCACGCCGATCTGGGGCGTCGAGGTCGAGGTCGCCCGCCCCGACGTGACCGACCGCGTCGAGCTGCTCCCCCGGGGCGAGCTCGGCGAGATCGTGGTGCGCGGGCACAACCTGATGAAGGGGTACCTCGGCAATCCGGCGGCGACCTCGGAGGCGGTGATCGACGGCTGGTTCCGCACCGGCGACCTGGGCACGAAGGACGAGGAGGACTACGTCCGCATCCTCGACCGCACGAAGGACATGATCATCCGCAACGGCTACAACGTGTACCCGCGCGAGGTCGAGGAGGTGCTGATCGGGCACCCGGCCGTGCAGAACGCAGCGGTCTTCGGGATCCCGGACGAGCGCCACGGCCAGGAGGTGATGGCCGCGGTGATCCTCGCCCCGTCGGCGACCGCCACCGCGGAGGAGCTGATCGCCTACGCGAACGAGCACCTCGCCGCCTTCAAGTTCCCCCGCCGCGTCGAGTTCGTCGACGCCCTCCCGCTCGGGCCCAGCGGCAAGATCCTCAAGCGGGAGCTCGTCGCGCGCTACGCCGGCTGACCACTTCCGCGAGATGCCGCTCGGGTGAGCCCGCCACGGCGTACCTCCCACTCGAGTGGAATCTCGCGGACGGCGACCAGAGGGCACACGGGAAGGGACGGACGTCAGCCGAGCAGGGACCAGACGGTCCCGGCGAGGACGGTGCCGACGGCGGCGCCCGCGAGGACCTGGGCGGGGGTGTGCGCGCCGAGGCGCACCCGCGACCAGAGCACCCAGAGGACGATGGGCACGCTGATCAGCAGGGAGAGCGGTCCGTAGGCGATCAGCACGACGACGGCGCAGGTGGCGACCACCGCCGCGTGCCCGGACAGCTTCCAGACCAGGTTGACCACGCCGACGGCGAGCACCACGGCCACCGTCACCACGCCGAACGTGGTCACCGCGGCAGGAGCGCCGAGCACGGCGAGCAGTACCAGGCCGGCCGCTATCGACACCAGCGCCAGCGCGATCGGCAGCGCCCGCTCGCGCCGGTCGGGCACGTGATGGTCGCCGTGGATCCGGCCGGTGCGCATCAGCAGACGGATGACGAGGTAGGGCACCACGCCGACGAAGAGCGCCGCGAGCGCTCCCCAGGCGACGCCCAGCAGGGGCGGATCCGCGACGCGCGCGCCGACCACGACCGGCACGAGCACCGCGAGGACCGCCGGGGAGAACGCCTCCGTCGCGAGCCGCGCGGCCGCCGATCCGGCCGCCACCGGACTAGATCTTCTCGATCGGCGCGACCTTGATCAGCAGCTTCTTCGCGCCCACCTGGTCGAAGAGCACGTGCGCGACGCGCTTCGAGCCCTCGCCCGTCACCGCGTTCACGCGCCCCTCACCGAAGTCGATGTGCCGGATGCGGTCGCCCGGGATCAGCTCGAGGTCGCCGTTGTCGCGCACCATGCCGGTGATCCGGTTCGGGAACTCGCCCTTGGCCTTCGGCGCCGCGGCGAGCGCCTCCCGGAACTCGGTGTTCGATCGCGACTTGCCGAAGCCGGGCCGCTGAGCGTTCAGGGCCCGGGGCTGCGTGCCGCCGCGCGAGGTCGCCGCGCCGGGCGACTGGCGCCACTGGATCAGCTCTCCCGGGATCTCCTGCAGGAACCGGCTCGGCATCGCGACCGACGTCTCGCCGTACTGCGCGCGGGTCATCGCGAGCGAGAGGTAGAGGCGCTTGCGGGCCCGGGTGATCCCCACGTAGAACAGCCGCCGCTCCTCGGCCGGGCCGCCGGGCTCGTTCGCCGAGATGCGGTGCGGGAGCAGGTCCTCCTCGATGCCGGTGAGGAACACGGCGTCGTACTCGAGGCCCTTCGCCGTGTGCAGCGTCATCAGCGAGACGGTGCCGGAGTCGTCGTCGAGGTCGTCGGCCGCGGCGACCAGCGAGACCTCGGTGAGGAAGTCCACGAGCCCGCCGTCCGGGTTGTTGCGCGCGAACTCCTTGGTGACGGCGATGAGCTCGTCGACGTTCTCGGCGCGGGCCTCGTCCTGCGGGTCGCGGCTGGCGCGGAGCATGTCGAGGTAGCCGCTGCGGGTGAGGAGCGCCGTCAGCACCTCGTGCACCTTCGCCTCGCCGCCCTCCCGTGCGGGGTCGAGCATCAGCGCGCACTCGTCGAGGAGGGTCGCGAGGTCGACGATCGCCTTCGTCACCTTCGGGCCCATCCCGAGCGAGCCGGCGTTGCGCATCGCCTCCCGCAGGGTCACCGCGTTGGTGTCGGCGAACGACTGCAGCTGCGCCTCCGTCGCGGGGCCGATGCCCCGCTTCGGAGTGTTCATGATGCGCCGCAGCGCCAGCACGTCGGCCGGATTCGCCACCGTGATCAGGTACGCCAGGGCGTCCTTGATCTCGGCGCGCTCGTAGAACTTCGTGCCGCCCAGGATCCGGTAGGGCAGCGCGGAGCGGATGAAGATCTCCTCCAGCGCGCGGGTCTGCGCGTTGGTGCGGTAGAAGACCGCGATCTCGTCGTAGCCCGTGCCCGCCGCGTGCAGGCGGGCGATCTCGTCGACCACGAACTGCGCCTCGTCGTGACCCGAGTAACCGGTGTAGCCGACGATCTTCTCCCCGTCGCCGCTGGAGGACCAGAGGTTCTTCGCGCGACGGTCGAAGTTGTTCGAGATGACGGCGTTGGCCGCCGAGAGGATGTTCTGCGTCGAGCGGTAGTTCTGCTCGAGCAGGATCACGCGGCAGCCCGGGAAGTCGCGCTCGAACTCGACGATGTTGCGGATGTCGGCGCCGCGGAACGCGTAGATGGACTGGTCCGAGTCGCCGACGACGGTGAGCGAGGCCCCCGGGATGGAGCCGTCGGCCGTGACCGGTCCGCGGTAGGGGCGGTCGAACTGCGCCGCGGCCATCGTCGCCGGCGGCACGGGCCGGGTCAGCTCGTGGATCAGCGAGTACTGGGCGTGGTTCGTGTCCTGGTACTCGTCGACCAGCACGTGGCGGAAGCGCCGCTGGTACTTCGCGGCGACGTGCGGGAAGGCGCGGAAGAGGTAGACGGTCTGCGCGATCAGGTCGTCGAAGTCGAACGCGTTCGCCCCCTCGAGCGCCCGCGAGTAGGCCCGGAAGACCTGGAGGAACATCTCCTCGTTCGGGTCGCTGAGGTTCGCGGTGCGGGCGTAGGAGTCGACGTCGGCGAGCTCGTTCTTGAGCTTGGAGATCTTCGCGGAGGCGCTCGCGACGGTGATCCCGAGCGAGTCGGCCTCGAGGTCCTTCACGATGCGCTTGAGCAGGGCCCGCTGATCGCCCGAGTCGTAGATCGTGAACGACTTGGTCATGCCGAAGTTCTCGGCCTCGCGGCGCAGGATCCGCACGCACGCGGAGTGGAACGTCGAGATCCACATCCCCTCGGCGCTCTGCCCCACCAGCTTCTCGACGCGCTCGCGCATCTCGGCCGCGGCCTTGTTGGTGAACGTGATCGCGAGGATCTGGCTCGGCCAGGCCTCGCCGTTGCCCAGGAGGCTCGCGATGCGCCGGGTGAGGACGCTGGTCTTGCCCGAGCCCGCACCCGCGACGACGAGCAGCGCGTCTCCGCGGTACTCGACCGCCTCGCGCTGCTGGGGGTTCAGCCCCGCGACGAGCTGCTCGTGCGCCGGGTCGGTGCGGGGCGCGTCCCCGGGGCCGCCGGGGGGACCGACGATGACCGGGGTGGCGCGGGAGTCGCTCGGATCGAAGAGGAAGCTCATGTCCCTCCGAGTGTAGATCGCCCCTCCGACACCGGGAGCGGTCAGGCGGTCCGCTGACGCGGCGCGGGCGAGGTGAGCGCCCCACCGACGTCCAGTCCGCGCCACGCGAGGGAGAAGCCGAGCACGGCGAGCGCCGACGTCGACACCGCCAGGAGCTGCAGGAGCGCGAAGGCGGTGAGGTCCTTCGTGTCGTCGGGGTAGTACTGGATGCCCTGGACGGCGAGAGCCGCGAGCAGCACCACCACGATCACCGAGCACACCAGGAGCAGCCGGTTCACCCCGCGCCGCGCGGGCCTCTTCGGCGCTCGGCCCACCTGGGCCCTGGTGGTCAGCCACGCGCAGGCGGCGGAGGCGGAGGCGAGCGCGACGAGGTCGGCCCCGAGGACGTCGCTCGCCCGGTGCCAGGAGGCGGCCATCGTCAGGTTGCCGACCAGCACCACGACCGCGCCGCCCAGCGCGAGCACGACGGTCCGCGCGCGCCCGGGGACGACCATCGCCAGGGCGAAGACCACCGAGACGGCCGCCGCGGTGTGCCCGCTCGGGAAGCTGCCGCCGGTGTACCAGGAGTCGGTGTCGACCAGCTCGGGCCGCTCGAGGACCACGTTCTTGAGCAGCTGGGTGAGCCCGGCCGTGACGACGATCGAGCCGACGGAGGCGACGGCCAGCGCCGGGCGCCTCCGGATCAGTGCGATCGCCGCGACGAGCAGGGCGCCGACGACCATGGAGAGCGGGGTGACGTCCGCGAGCGCCCCCGCGGCGGCGCCGGTGGCGCGGCCGAAGACGAGGTCGGCTCCCCGGAGCCCCGAGTTCTCGACGCCCTGGCCCTGAGGGGTGAGCACGGCGAGCCAGTACACGACGGCGACGCCGATCACGGCGAGGACGGCGGTGGTGATCCAGCGGCGGGTGATGCGCTCTCGGGTGGACACGGGGCCTCCTCTCGAGGGTCGGGCGGGCGGTGGTGAGCCGATGATGCCAGCGCAGCCTCCGCGTCCGCTCGGCACGCGCCGGAGGAGCGCCCGATCACGATCCGGGTTCAGCCGCGGAGCAGGCGCTCCTGCTCGGCCGCCCGCGCCTCGATCGCCAGATCGGGCTGGTCGGCGAAGACGCCGTCCACTCCCGAGCGGAGGATCATCGCGAACTCCTCCTGCCAGCCGCCGTACTCCGCCGGGTCCTTCCCGCGGCGGTGCACCTTCTCGAGGAATCGGTTCTCGGCGCGCAGCGTCCAGCAGTAGACCTCGAGCCCGGCCGCGTGCGCGTCCTCGACGAGCGGACCGGTCCCCGTCGCCCGGCCGGCCGCGTCCCGCGAGAAGAGCATGCTCTTGTCGACGCTGATCCCGTCGACGGCTCCGGCGAGGTTCCGCAGTCCCGCCGGCGTGGTGAAGGCGGAGTAGGGGGCCGCGTCGGCGCCGTGGGCGGCCACGAGGTCGGGCGGGGCGCCGCGCGACTCGAGCAGGTAGATCCGGCGGGTGCCGACTCCGCTCACCGCGAGCCGCTCCAGCACGGTCTTCTCGAAGCTCTCGATCGTGAGCCGCGGGTCGCGCGGACCCCAGCCCGCGGCGGCGAGCTCCTCGCGCAGCAGCACGTCCAGCGGCAGCCCGATCCCGGCGAAGTACGTCGCGTGCTTGATCTCGGCGACGAGCCCCGGCGGAGCGAGCGGATCGTCCTCCGCCGCCCGGTCCAGCAGCGCCAGCAGCTCGCTGAAGCGCAGCAGCGGGAACTGGCCGTCGAACGTGGCGCTGGAGCTGCGCACCGCCGGCAGCCGCTCGCGGGCCCGCAGCTCCGACAGCTCGTCCCAGGTGAAGTCCTCGGTGAACCAGCCGGTGATCTCGCGGCCGTCGATCCGCTTGGTGGTGCGGCGTGCAGCGAACTCCGGGCGCTTCTCGACGTCCGTCGTGCCGGAGATCTCGTTCTCGTGGCGGAGGACGAGCACGCCGTCGCGGGTCGCCACCAGATCGGGCTCGAGCGCATCGGCGCCCAGCGCGATCGCCAGCTCGTAGGCGGAGCGGGTGTGCTCCGGTCGGTAGCCGCTCGCTCCGCGGTGGCCGATGACGAGCGGTGACTGGCGCGCGGGCATGCCGCGATCCTACGGGCGGCTCTGCACGGCTCGCAGCGGAGTCGAGGTCCGCTCGAAGAGAACAGCCAGACTCTGAGAGGTGCTCTCAGATAAGGTGGTGTCCATCGTCGCAGTCCTCTCGGATCCGCGGCGCACCCCGCACCCACAGCGACTCAGATCCGCGAGTTCCCTCGGAGACCAGCGCACCTGAGAGAAGAGGAACCATGGCAAGCAACAATCCGGCCTTCGGACGCCCGGAGTTCAGCAACCGCGGCTACGCCGGCCGCGTGCAGGACCTCCCGGACGTCTCCCCCGGCACGCTCGACCAGATGTACTCCCGTCCGGCCGCCGGCTCCGTCGAGACCGACCGGATGACCGTCGAGGACACCCTCGCCAAGACCGCCCTCGCCTTCGTCGTGCTCCTCGCGGGTGCGGCCGTCGGCTGGTTCGTCCCGGGCCTGATGCTCCCCGCCGTGCTCGTCGCGCTGGTGCTGGGCATCGTCAACGCCTTCAAGAAGCAGCCGTCGCCCGCCCTGATCCTCGGCTACGCCGCGACCCAGGGCATCGCGGTCGGCGCGATCTCGAAGTTCTTCGAGAGCGCGTACGCCGGAGCGGTCGTCCAGGCCCTCATGGCGACCGTCATCGTGATCGGCGTCACCCTGGCGCTGTTCATGAACGGCAAGATCCGCACCTCGCCGAAGCTCAACAAGATCTTCTTCATCGGCATGATCAGCTACGCGGTGTTCTCGCTGGTGAACCTGGGCCTCGGCCTCTTCGGCGTCGGCGGCGGCTTCGGTCTCCGCACCGGCTTCATCGGCATCGTGATCGGCCTCATCGCCGTCGCGCTCGCCACGTACTCGCTCGTGATGGACTTCGAGTTCATCCAGCAGGGCGTGCGCAACCGCCTCCCCCGCATCTACGGCTGGACCGGCGCCTACGGCATCCTGGTCACCGTCGTCTGGATGTACCTGGAGATCCTGCGCCTCGTCGCGATCTTCCGCGAGTAGCACGGCGCACCACGTCCGACGGGCGCTCGACCTCCGGGTCGGGCGCCCGTCGTCGTTCCCGGCCCCAGCGTCGTTCCCGGTGCACTGCCGGGAGCGCCTGGCACGATGGAGGGATGAGCGCCGCAGACTCCCGGATCGTCGGCCTCGACGTCGCTCGCGGCCTGGCCGTCCTCGGCATGTTCGCCGCCCACCTCGCCCCGGTCGAGAGCGAGATGCTCTGGAACGGCCGCAGCTCCGTCCTCTTCGCCGTGCTGGCGGGAGTGTCGATCGGGCTGATGACGGGCGGATCACAGCGCTCCTCGCGGCCCTGGCACGACACGGGATCGATCCTGCTCCGCGGGCTGTACCTGCTCGTCATCGGCGTCGCCCTCACCCTGCTCGGGACGCCGATCGCGGTGATCCTGCCGCACTACGGGGTGATGTTCCTCGTCGCGGCGCTGCTGCTCTTCCTGCCGCGGGCGGTCCTCGCCGTGCTGGTCGCGGTCGCGGCGATCGCCGGGCCCCTCGCGGTCGACGCGCTGACGAGCGCCGGCGGCTCCTGGCTCTCGACCCTGTCGCCCGACGAGGCGCTCCTGGCCGCGCAGCCCCTCATCTGGCTCACCCAGTACTACCCGGTGCCGTCGTGGCTGGCGTACGTGGTGCTCGGCCTCCTGATCGCGCGCTGCGACGTCCGGTCCGCGACCACCCAGCGCTGGGTCGTCGTCGGCGGCGCCGTCTCGGCCGTGCTCGGCTACGGCGGCGGGCTGCTGCTCGGGGGTCCGGAGGCGGTGGAGGCGCACGCCAGCACCACCGCCGAGCTCCTCGGGGCGGGCGGGGTCGCCTGCGTGGTCCTCGGCGCGCTGACGGCTCTGCTGCAGCGGCTGCCGCTCCTGGCACGGGCGGCGACTCCGATCGCGGCCGTCGGTGCGATGCCGCTGACGATCTACTCGCTGCAGCTCGTGGCGCTGGCGGTGTACCTGGTCCCGTACGAGCCGTTCGACTTCGAGGCGTGGCGCAGCTGGACGCTGCTCGGCGTCTTCGTGGTCGGCTCGATCGTCGCCGCTCTCCTCTGGAGGCGGCTCGTGGGGCAGGGCCCGCTGGAGTGGCTGCTCGCGCGCGCGTCGCTGCGACCTCGGGGTCCGCGCGCGGCGCTGGGTTAGGGTGGCCGGATGATCACGCGTCGCGAGGCCGCTCAGCGCCTCGACATCCCCCTCGAGATGGCGACGCGGCACGGCATCCCCACCCGTCTGTCGGAGGAGGAGCTCGCCGCCCTCGAGCAGGATCCGCCCGCCTGGCTCGTCCAGTCGCGCGCGAACCGCACCGGCAGGCGTCCCGTGTGGGTGACCCTCGACTGCGCCGTCTGCGGCCGCTCCGAGGCCGCCCGCCCGAAGAAGTGGTGGCCCGAGTTCACGTTCCTCGTCTGCGAGGACCACTCCCCCGCCTCCTGGCCGCACCACCCCGAGGGCCACCGCCGCGACGAGTACGACGGCATCGGCACCCGCTTCATCGGCGTGCTCGACACCCCCGCCTGACCCGCGCTCGCGCGCCTGCCGCCTGCACCTCGGCCCCCGGACCAGCGCCGACCCGCGTTCCCCGACCGCTCGGCAGGAGCTCGCTTCTCCGCCGGCACCCCAGGAACGTCCCCGCAGGGCCTCGTCCCGCTGACCGCCACTCGGAACGCCTCGCCAGGCACCGGTCAACCCCGACCGATCCCCCGGCCGAACCGCGGCCACCCGTTCCCTGAACAGCCACCTGAGCTCGTTCCCCGACCTGCATCCCGGGAACGGCCCCGCAGGGGCTCGTTCCCCCACCCGCTCCCGTCAACAAGAAACGGCCCCTTCGAAGGGAGCCGTTCCTGACGTTCCGCGGGTCTCCGCGCGGTCAGCTGCAAGGCGGAGAAGGGCGCGATACCGGAGGTATCGCAACCGCCGACAACGCCGCAGATGACCGTGCGGAGACCCGCGGAATCACTCCCACTCGATGGTGCCGGGGGGCTTGGACGTCACATCCAGCACCACCCGGTTCACGCCGCTCACCTCGTTGGTGATGCGGTTGGAGATTCTGGCGAGGAGGTCGTAGGGCAGGCGGGTCCAGTCGGCGGTCATCGCGTCTTCCGAGGAGACGGGGCGCAGGACGATGGGGTGGCCGTAGGTGCGGCCGTCGCCCTGGACTCCGACGGAGCGGACGTCGGCGAGGAGGACGACGGGGCACTGCCAGATCTCGGTGTCGAGGCCGGCGGCGGTGAGCTCGGCGCGGACGATGGCGTCGGCGTCCTGGAGGAGGTCGAGCCGCTCCTGGGTGACCTCGCCGACGATGCGGATGCCGAGGCCGGGTCCGGGGAAGGGCTGGCGGCCGACGATGACCTCGGGGAGGCCGAGCTCGCGGCCGATCGCGCGGACCTCGTCCTTGAAGAGGGTGCGGAGCGGCTCGACGAGCGCGAACTGCAGGTCCTCGGGGAGTCCGCCGACGTTGTGGTGGGACTTGATGTTGGCGGTGCCGGTGCCGCCGCCGGATTCGACGACGTCGGGGTAGAGCGTGCCCTGGACGAGGAAGTCGATCGTCTCGCCCTCGCCCTGGGCTTCGAGCACGAGCGCTTCGGCGGCGGCCTCGAAGGTGCGGATGAACTCGCGGCCGATGATCTTGCGCTTCTGCTCCGGGTCGCTGACGCCGGCGAGCGCGTCGAGGAACTGCTCGCGCGCGTCGACGGTGACCAGGCGGACGCCGGTCGCGGCGACGTAGTCCTCCTCGACCTGGCGGCGCTCGTCCTTGCGGAGGAGTCCGTGGTCGACGAAGACGCAGGTGAGCTGGTCGCCGATGGCACGGTGCACGATCGCAGCGGCGACGGCGGAGTCGACTCCGCCGGACAGGCCGCAGATGACGCGTCCGGTGCCGACCTGCTCGCGGATCACGGCGACCTGGTCGTCGATCACGTTGGAGGAGTTCCAGTCGGCCGGGATGCCCGCGGCGCGGTGGAGGAAGTTCTCGATGACGGCCTGGCCGTAGGCGGAGTGCTTGACCTCCGGATGCCACTGCACGCCGTAGAGGCGGCGCTCGTCGTTGCCGAAGGCGGCGACCGGGGTGGAGCTCGTGGAGGCGAGGACCTCGAAGCCCTCGGGCGCCTGTGCGACCGAGTCGCCGTGGCTCATCCACACCGTCTGGTCGGCGGGCTGCTCGCCGAGGAGCACGCCACCGTCGGTCGAGAGGGCGGCGTCCGTCGCTCCGTACTCGCGCAGCCCCGTGTTGGCGACCTCGCCGCCGAGCGTCTTCGCCATCACCTGGAAGCCGTAGCAGATGCCCAGGACCGGGACCCCGAGGTCGAAGATCGCGGGGTCGAGCTGCGGGGCGCCCTCCTCGTACACGCTGGAGGGGCCGCCCGAGAGGATGATGCCGACGGGCGACTTCGCGGCGATCTCGGCGGCCGTGGCGTTGGAGGGCACGATCTCGGAGTAGACGTTCGCCTCGCGGACCCGGCGGGCGATCAGCTGCGCGTACTGCGCGCCGAAGTCGACGACGAGGACGGGCTGCGCGGCCAGGTGCGGCTGGGGAGCGGTGGGCTGCTCGCTAATGGGGGGCCTCCACGGAGTCGGTCGGGGTCTTCGGGTCGGTGCCGGCGGTCCGGCGCTCGAGGTACTGCTCGACCTCGCGGGCGATGCGGGTCTCGACGAAGAAGGAGAGGGTGGGCACCACGCCGCCGAGCGCGATGAGCACGAAGCGCGTGAACGGCCAGCGCATGAGGCTCCACAGGCGGAAGTCGGCGAAGAGGTAGACGACGTAGAACCAGCCGTGCGCGATCAGGATGCCGGTGGACAGGTTCGCGCCGGTGCCGCTCGACGTGAACTCGCCTCCGGGCACCTCGTACATCGGGGCGAAGTGCAGGACGCCCTGCTGGCCGAAGGCGAACAGCTCGAGGTGGAAGACGTACTTGAGGAGCATCTCCGCGCAGAGCAGGAGCAGCATCACGCCGGTGATGATCGAGGTCACCCGGTAGAAGCGCAGCGCGCTCCGGATCGCAGGGAACTGCGCGGGCTTGGGCTCGAGGGGCATGACGACCAGTTTACGGTGCGGGGGCGGGGGCCTCGGCCCGGTCGCCCAGGTCGGCGCGGGCGCGCTCCTCGGCGTCGAGCGCCTCCTCGGCCTCGCGCTCCCACGCGTCCTTGACGAGGCGGAACCAGAGGTAGAGGGCGAAGCCGGCGAAGACGACCCACTCGATCGCGTAGAAGACGTTGAGCCAGTTCAGCGAGACGTCGCTCACGCGCGCCGGGGAGTCGATGGCCCCGAGTCCGGCGACCGGCTCGTCGACGACGACGTAGCCCTGGTAGACGTCCTGCGGCGGGTCCGGCCAGCGGTTGATCAGCGCGGGGACGGAGAGCGCGGTGAGGGTGGCGGGGTCCAGACCCTCCGCCGGCGCCTCCGCGGCCTCGTTGGCCACGAGGCGGCCGGTGAAGGAGGAGGGCGCCTGCTCGCTCCCGCTGTTGAGCGCGTCCGCGACGGACTGCGCCTGCGTTTCGTCCTGCGTCCAGCCGTAGGCGAGCACCAGGTCGGCGTCGGCGGTGCGGGTACGGGCGATGACCCACCAGCCCGGCTGCTCGCCGTTCAGGCGGCCGCCGAGGATCTCGGCACCGCCCGGCACGAAGACGGACGAGCCCTCCACGCGCTGTCCGTCGGCGGTCGCCGTGATCGAGCGGGAGGGGGTCGCGACCTCGGCGAGCGGGAGCGTCGTCTCCGACACTCCGGAGTCGGGCGCGGCGGCTTCGACCGCGCGGCCGACCTGCCACTGCCCGAGCGCGGCGAAGAGCCCGGCGATCAGGAGTGCGAGCGCCAGCGCGGCGATCCAGCGCGGGCGCCGGGCCACCTGCCCGACCGTGCTCTGCGTCATTCGTCCCTCGTCCGCCCTCGATCCGTGCGGTGTCCCGCGGGCCGGATCGAGCCTAACCCGTGAGTGTGGGAGCTCCGTGGGATCAGTAGTCGGGCTCCCTCGGGCGGCGGGGCCGGGCGTCGTCGGCGCCGTCGGACTGCTGCATCGCCTGGTCGATGAGCGCCTGGCGCATCGGATCGGGGAACTCGTCGTCGAGCTCGTCCGGCTCCGCGGGGCGCCTCGGAGGAGCGGGGGCCTCCTCCGCGGAGACGGCGGGCGCGGCCATCGCCGCCTCCACGAGCGCGAAGTCCTCCTCGTCCATGGCCGTGGCCGCTGCGGGTGCCGGGCGGTGCCGCCGCCGCGAGAGGAACGCGCCGATGCTCTCGGAGCGCGAGGCGAGGATCGGCCCGACGATCGCCATGATCAGCACGTAGAGGCCGGCGAAGGGCTGGATCCGCTCGTCGAGCCCCGCCGAGAGCGAGAGCGTCGCCAGGATGAGCGCGAACTCGCCGCGGTTGTGCAGGATGAACGCCGCGTTCAGGCCCGCGCGCGGTCCGAGCTTGTTGAGCCACGCGACGAACTGCCCCGCGCCGAGGTTCAGGACGATGGTCATCACCGCGGCGATCAGCACCGGGACCACGACGCTCGGGAACGCACCGGGATCCAGCCCGAGACCGAAGTTGACGAAGAAGAAGGCTCCGAACACGTCGCGCAGCGGGATCGCGATGTGCTCGACCCTCGACCGGAACCGCGTCGCTCCGATGACCAGTCCGATCAGGAACGCGCCGATCGCGTCCGTCACTCCGAGGACCTCGCCGATGCCGCCGAACAGGATGGCGAGACCGAAGAACAGGATCGTGAACAGCTCGTCGTCGCGGGTGCGGAAGAAGCGGGAGACGACCTTCCCGCCCCAGCGGGCGATCGCGAACATCACCACGAGGAACGCGAACGCGATGACGAGCTTGAGCACCACCGGCCACGGCTCCGTCTCGCCCGAGAGCACCACGGACACGATCGCCAGGTAGACCGCGATGAAGATGTCCTCGACGACCGTGACGCCCAGGATCATCGGCGTCTCGGGGTTCGCCAGGCGCTTGAGCTCGATCAGCAGCTTGGTGACGATCGCGCTCGAGCTCGTCGCCGTGATGCCGGCGATGATCAGCGCCTCGCGGCTCCCCCAGCCCAGCGCGAAGCCGAAGCCGAGGCCGACGGCCATGTTGACCGCGATGTAGGAGCCGCCGGAGAGGATCAGGCGGCCGGCGTTCCCGAAGAACTCGTCCTGGTCGAACTCCAGGCCGAGGTTGAACAGCAGGAGTATCAGCCCGAAGACCGCGGTCAGCTCGATGTAGCTCGACTCGAAGTCGAGCGGGAAGAGGTGGAAGTTCGGGCTCGCGAGGAGCCCGACGACCATGTAGATCGGGATGGCCGGGAGCCCGATCGTCCTCCCCAGCCGGCCGAGGACGTAGGCGACGACGAACAGGACGCCGAGGACGATGAGGTCTTCGCCGTGGTGCATCCTCAGGCTCCGGGCGGGGCGTCGACCGTCTTGGCGAAGCTGCCGGTGCGGAAGAACGCGAACGCCTTGGCGACCTTCTCGGGGCTGCCGGCGACCACGAGGGTGTCGCCGGGGAAGACGCGGAAGTCGGGGGCCGGCGCCGGATTGGCGGCGTCGCCCCGGACCACGGCGACGACGGTCAGCCCGACGATCCCTCGGTCGGCGGGCTTGCCGAGCTGCTGTCCGGCGATGTGGTCGTCGTAGTCGACGGTGAACCAGTCGATCGAGAGGCCCGGGATCTGATCGAGCGCGGTCAGCGACTCCGTGATCTGCGTGCCGCCGAGGAGCTCGGCGAGGGTGTGCGCCTCGTCGTCGCTCAGGCGGAGGGACACCTTGGCGCCGTCCTGGTCGCCCTCGGCGAACGTGATCAGGTCGCTGTGGCCGGAGCGGTGGGCGATGACCCCGACCTTGCCGCCGTCGGCCGTCAGGAACGTGTGCAGAACGCCGACACCGGGCAGTTTGACCCTGCGGACCTCGACCATGCGTGCTCCCTCCGCGCCGTGCGGCGCTCCCACTCGGGACTTCCAGCTTAGGCGCGTGCGGGGCCCTCCTGCCGAGGGAACCCCGACCCGCCGAGGGATCCCGCAGTTCCCGGCGGGCTCGGCGGTCCTGCGTTCCCTCGCTGCCCACAGGTGGTGGGGGGAGTCTCCACAGAGGGAGCGGAGGGAGGGAAGGGGGGCGGAAGCGTGCAGTGGGGATCTGTCGAGACGGGGCGTGCCGCCGGTCGGACGAGTCCGTGCGGCTGCGCCGCGGTACGCGCGGACCGGCGAGTGGGCGGGGGCCTCCGCGGACGAGCGGCAGCGGGCGCGGATCGACGCCGTGGCCGCGACCTGGAGCGCGCCCTTCGTCCTCCGCGAGTCGGCGGCGGCGGTCCGGGACGCCCCTTGGTCGAGCCGCTCGCGGAGACCGTGCATGTCGAGGGGCGACTGACCTGGGCAGCCGGACGTGGAACGGCGTCGCGGAGCGCGCGTCCGCCCCCACCCGCACTGATCGACGGACGCGCCGTCTCGGATCTGGCGCAGACCGCCGTCGATCCGAATCGCCCCGGCGTTCCTCCGGGACCGCTCGCCCGAGCACGTGCTTCTCGCCGTGAATTGCCGGGAGGATCGGGTCCGCAGCGTCGTCCGCTGGGGCCGACGCGAGGCCTGCGATGCCCGCCCGCTGATCGTCCGGCCGACCCGGGCCCGCGTCCGCCGCGTCGACGGACCCCCGGGCCGTCGAGGGAGCCCGCTGTTCGCGGCGGCCTCGACGGTCAGGATCGCCTCGGTCAGTGAGCGTCAGCTGGGCTGGTACGGCGCGACGACGACCTCGACCCGCTGGAACTCCTTGAGGTCGGAGTAGCCGGTCGTCGCCATCGAGCGGCGCAGGGCGCCGATGAGGTTCGCCGTGCCGTCGGCGCCGGTCGCCGGGCCGTAGAGGACCTGCTCGAGGGTGCCGACGGTGCCGACCTCGACGCGGCGGCCTCGCGGCAGCTGCGGGTGGTGCGCCTCCGCGCCCCAGTGCCAGCCGCCGCCCGGAGCGTCGGTCGCGCGCGCCAGCGCCGAGCCGAGCATCACGGCGTCCGCGCCCACCGCGACGGCCTTCACGATGTCGCCGGAGGTGCCGAGGCCGCCGTCCGCGATGACGTGCACGTAGCGTCCGCCCGACTCGTCGAGGTAGTCGCGGCGAGCGCCGGCGACATCGGCGACCGCGGTCGCCATCGGAGCCTGGATGCCGAGCGTCGTGCGAGTGGTGGAGGCGGCACCGCCGCCGAACCCGACGAGGACGCCCGCGGCGCCCGTGCGCATGAGGTGCAGGGCCGCGGTGTAGGTGGAGGCGCCGCCGACGATGACGGGCACATCGAGCTCGTAGATGAACTTCTTGAGGTTCAGCGGCTCGGTAGCGCGCGAGACGTGCTCGGCCGAGACGGTCGTGCCGCGGATGACGAACACGTCGACCCCGGCGTCGACGACGGTCTGGTAGAGCTCCGCGGTCCGCTGGGGCGACAGGGCCCCGGCGACGGTCACGCCCGCGGCGCGGATCTCGGCCAGGCGCGCGGTCACCAGCTCGGGGCGGATCGGAGCGGAGTAGATCTCCTGCATCCGCTGCGTCGCGGTCTCGGCCGGAAGCCTGCGGATCTCCTCGAGCAGCGGCTCCGGGTCCTCGTACCGCGTCCACAGGCCCTCCAGGTCGAGGACGCCCAGCGCCCCCAGATGCCCGAGCCGGATCGCCGTCGCCGGCGACACCACCGAGTCCATCGGCGCGGCGAGGATCGGCGTCGCGAACTGGTACGCGTCGATCGACCACTTCACCGACACGACCTCGGGGTCGCGCGTCCGGCGGCTCGGGACGACGGCGATGTCGTCGAAGGCGTACGCGCGGCGGGCGCGCTTGGCGCGCCCGATCTCGATCTCCATGACGCTGAGTTTACTGTGGCTCGCTCCTCGCTCCGCTCGCCGCTCGCCGCTCGCCCGCGGTCGGCCCGAGCGGGCGATCGCGGTCCGCGGAGCGGGTCGCGTCCGCGCTACGACGATCCGCTCGCACGCGGATCGCCGGTTACCGCTGAGCGGTGTCAGCTGTGGCTCGCTCCTCGCTCCGCTCGCCGCTCGCCCGCGGTCGGCCCGAACCGGCGATCGCGTTCCGCGGAGCGTCCTGCGTCCGCGCTTCAACGATCCGCTGGAACGCGGATCGCCGGTCACCGCTCCCACCGGGCTCCGCACCAGGCCGCGATCGACGCGAGCGGGCGCACACCACCAGCAGGTAGAGCCAGCGCGGCCGCCACCACAATTCGCTGCAAGGCGGGAAGCCCGTCCCCACTCCGTCGCGCTCGCGCGCGGCGCACGACCACTCCCCCGCGTCGGCAAAGGCGGAAGCCCTCCCCCCGCAGTCGCGGCGGCGCCCCGCGCCGCTCGCGCTGCGCCTCCCGCTCCTCAGCCGAGGACCGGTGCTCGTCTCCCGGAGGGAGGCGGCGGATCGGGATCGCGGCCCCTCCGGCGTGGTGGGCGTATGGGCCGCAGGCCCATCGGGCAGAGGGGCCGCGATCCCGATCCGCCGCCGGCCCCACCAGACCTCTCAGCGCCGGTAGTTCGGCGCCTCCACCACCATCTGCACATCGTGCGGGTGCGACTCCTTCAGCCCGGCCGCCGTGATGCGCACGAACTTCCCGCGCTCCTTCAGCTCGGGGATGGTGCGCGCTCCGACGTAGAACATCGACTGGCGGAGCCCGCCGGCGAGCTGGTACGCCACGTTCGCGAGCGGGCCGCGATAGGGCACCTGGCCCTCGATGCCCTCGGCGATCAGCTTGTCGTCGGTGGGCACGTCGGACTGGAAGTAGCGGTCCTTCGAGTAGGAGGTCCGCTCGCCGCGGGTCTGCAGGGCGCCGAGGGAGCCCATCCCGCGGTAGGTCTTGAACTGCTTGCCGTTCTGGAACACGAGGTCGCCGGGGCTCTCCTCGCAGCCCGCGAGGAGCGAGCCGAGCATCACGGTGTCGGCGCCGGCGACGAGCGCCTTGGCGATGTCGCCGGAGTACTGGAGGCCGCCGTCGGCGATCACGGGGACGCCGGACTCGCGCGCGGCGAGGGACGCCTCGTAGACCGCGGTGACCTGCGGGACTCCGACGCCGGCGACGACGCGGGTGGTGCAGATCGAGCCGGGGCCGACGCCGACCTTGATGGCGTCGGCGCCCGCGTCGACGAGGGCCTGCGCCCCGGAGCGGGTCGCGACGTTGCCGCCGATGACGTCGACGCCGGCGAACGCGGAGTCGGACTTCAGGCGGCCGATGATGTCGAGCACGCCGGCGGAGTCGCCGTTGGCGGTGTCGACGACGATCACGTCGACGCCCGCGTCGAGCAGGGCGGTGGCGCGCTGCCAGGCGTCGCCGAAGAAGCCGATCGCGGCGCCGACCCGGAGGCGGCCCTCGTCGTCCTTCGTGGCGTTGGGGTACTGCTCCGACTTGTCGAAGTCCTTGACCGTGATGAGGCCGGCGAGCTTGCCCTGCGCGTCGACGAGCGGCAGCTTCTCGATCTTGTGCTGCGCGAAGAGGGCGATGACCTCGCTGTCGGGGATGCCGACGCGGCCCGTGATCAGGCCGGTGCTGGTCATCACGTCGCGGACGAGCGTGGTCGCCTTCTCGAACGGCGAGACGAAGCGCATGTCGCGGTTGGTGATGATGCCCACGAGCACGCCGGTGGAGTCGACGACGGGGAGGCCGCTGATCCGGTACTGGCCGCAGAGGTCGTCGACCTGGGCGACGGTGGCGTCCGGGGTGGTGGTGACGGGGTTCGAGACCATGCCCGACTCGCTCCGCTTCACCCGGTCGACCTGGTCGGCCTGGTCGGCGATCGAGAGGTTGCGGTGCAGGACGCCGAGGCCGCCCTGGCGGGCCATCGCGATCGCCATGCGCGCCTCGGTGACGGTGTCCATCGCCGCGGAGAGCAACGGGGTCGCCACGCTGATGCGCTTGGTGAGACGGGAGGCCGTGTCGGCCTCGCTCGGGATGACGTCGGTGTGCCCCGGGAGGAGCATGACGTCGTCGTAGGTGAGTCCGAGGAATCCGAAGGGATCCGGCTGGTCCATCAATGCCCCTTAGCAGGTCGAGTGCGGGAGCCCGGAGAGGACGGGAGGAGTCCGCTCACGAGCGCCACGGTTGTTCGATCTTAAGCGCCGTGAGGCTCGCGGTATTCCTCGACGGCGCGGCCGCCGGGCCGCGGATGGGCGCTGGAGCGCTCTCCTCTCCCTCATAATGTCGTCACGCGTAAGTGCGGACGGTGAAACACCGCCGACACATGCGGAACGTATGGTCAACCAACGTTGTTTGACGACGGCGATTCGGGCGTGCCCGGAGACCCCATCCGTCTGTGCACCCTGACGAGAGGTAGACGTCTTGCTCACAGCCAGCCGTTCGATGCGCCGCCAGCGCTCGACGACCCTGCATCCGACGGACCGGGAGGCGCCCCGTGGATAGGAGACGCCCGAGGCTCCGAGACCGGCTCCTGTCCCTGGGTCTGCTCGCCGCGACCCTCACCGGGATCGCCGCGGCGGCCCCCGCCGCACTCGCCGCCACCACCGCCGACCAGTCGATCATCGCCTGGGTCCGCGTGCAGGGGACGAACGAGAACCTGACGGGGGTGACTGTCGAGATCGGCGGCGACGCCTCCGCGACCGTGACCACCGGCGAGGACGGCCGGGCCACGTTCCCCCTCGACGCCGCGGGCACCTACACGGTGACCGTCGACGAGGAGTCCCTGCCCGCCGACAAGGGCTACCCCGCCGCAGGTCAGAACCCGAAGCAGGTGAAGATCGTCGCCTCGCAGAACCAGATCGTGAACTTCATCGTCTCGACGGCCAACCCGAAGGGCTCCGGAGCGACCGTCCCGGTCCCGACGGACTCCGCGGCTCCGACGAGCCCCGCGACCGAGGGCACGACCGGCAACGACGCGACGAACCCCGACGGGACGTCCAACGCGGTGAACCAGCCGGTGTCGGCCGACACGTTCTGGATCATCTTCTGGCCGAAGGTCGTCACCGGCCTGATCTTCGGGCTCCTGATCGCCCTCGCGGCGATCGGCGCCTCGCTGATCTACGGCGTGACCGGCCTGAACAACTTCGCCCACGGCGAGCTGGTCACCTTCGGGGCGCTGATGGCGTACCTCTTCTCCGGGGTCTTCGGACTCCCGGCGCTGCTGGCCATCCCGATCGCGGTGATCCTCGGCGGGGCCTTCGGCTTCGTCCAGGACGGGCTGCTCTGGAAGCCGCTGCGGAAGAAGGGCATCCAGCTCATCCCGCTGATGATCGTGACGATCGGCCTCTCGCTGGCCCTGCGCTACGTGTTCGTCTTCTTCTTCGGAGCCGACCGCCTCTCGCTCCCCAACAGCACCGCTCCGTTCTTCACGGTGCCGGAGCTCGGGATCAGCCTGAAGTTCACCGACATCGTCGGCGCCGTCGTCGGCGTCGTCTGCATCGTCGCCGTGGCCTACGTCCTCACGAAGACGAAGATCGGCAAGGCGATGCGGGCGGTCTCGGACAACCGGGCCCTCGCCTCCGCCTCGGGCATCAACGTCGAGCGCGTCATCCGCGTCGTCTGGGTGATGTCGGGCGCTCTCGCCGCGCTGGCGGGCGTCTACATCGGCTACTACCAGTCGCTGCGCTGGGACACGGGAGCGTCGATCCTGCTGCTGATCTTCGCGGCGATCACGCTCGGCGGACTCGGCTCCGCCTACGGCGCGCTGGTCGGCTCGCTCATCATCGGACTGATGATGAACATCTCGACGATCTGGATCCCGGAGAACCTCAAGTACGTGGCTCCGCTCGTTCTCATGATCATCATCCTCCTGGTCAGGCCGCAGGGAATCCTGGGCCGCAAGGAACGGATCGGCTAGGACACCATGAACCTCAACTTCATCTGGCTGGCGATCGGGCAGATCGTCGATCCCACTGTCGCCGCGTACGCGCTGGCGACCATCGGCCTGGTCATCCACTTCGGATTCACGGGGCTGCTCAACTTCGGACAGGCCGGCTTCATGGCAGTGGGCGGCTACGCCTTCGCCATCACCTCGGTCAAGTTCGAATGGCCCGTCTGGGGCTCCTTCCTCGCGACGATCGTCGCGGCGACCGTCTTCGCGCTCATCCTGGGCATCCCGACGCTCCGGCTGCGGGCCGACTACCTCTCGATCGTGACGATCGCGGCGGCGGAGATCATCCGGCTCTCGGTCAAGACCCCCGAGTTCTCGGCGATCACCGGCGGCTCGGAGGGCATCAACGGCGCGGCGAAGGCGTTCAACGACCTCAACCCGCTCCCCGAGGGCCGCTGGGGCATCGGCGTCCTCACCTACAGCCAGGACCAGTGGTGGGTGCGGATCGTCGGCTGGGGCCTCGTGCTCCTGGCCTGCCTCCTGGTGTTCCTCCTGATGCGCAGCCCCTGGGGCCGCGTCATCAAGGGCATCCGCGAGGACGAGGACGCCGTGCGCTCGCTCGGCAAGAACGTCTTCTCGTACAAGATCCAGGCGCTCATCCTGGGCGGCGTGCTCGGAGGCCTCGCAGGAGCGCTGTTCATCCTCCCCCGCTCGCTCCAGCCCGACAACTACGGCACCCAGCTCACGTTCTTCCTCTACACGATCATGCTGCTGGGCGGCGCCGCGACGGTCTTCGGACCCGTCGTCGGCTCGATCATCTTCTGGGTCGTCCTCGGTCTGACCGACGGACTGCTCACGCTCGGGATCGACACCGGGGTCCTCAACAACGACCTCATCCGCCTCACCACCGTGCAGACCGGGCCCATCCGGTTCATCGTGGTGGGGGTAGCCCTCATGCTCCTGGTGATCTTCAGACCCCAGGGGATCTTCGGCAAGAAGAAGGATCTGCACTTTGCCTAAGACGCCGGTCTCGGACATCACCGAGGAAGCAATCGTCCCCGGGGTCAGGAAGAAGGACCCCATCGTCGTCGCCGACAACGTCAGCCGCCGCTTCGGCGGCCTGACCGCGGTCGACGTCGAGCACCTCGAGATCCCCCGCGGATCCATCACCGCCCTGATCGGCCCGAACGGGGCCGGAAAGACCACGTTCTTCAACCTGCTGACGGGCTTCGACAAGCCCAACACCGGCAAGTGGAACTTCAAGGGCAAGAACCTCGCCAACGTCCCGGCCTACCGGGTGTCGCGGATGGGCATGGTGCGCACGTTCCAGCTCACCAAGGCGCTCGGCGGCATGACGGTGCTCGAGAACATGCTGCTCGGCGCGAAGGGGCAGAAGGGCGAGAACATCTTCACCTCGCTCATCCGCCCGCTGTGGTCGAAGGAGGAGGACTCGATCGAGCAGCGCGCGATCCGCCTGCTCGAGAAGTTCAAGCTGGACACCAAGCGGGACGACTACGCGTCGAGCCTGTCGGGCGGCCAGAAGAAGCTGCTCGAGATGGCGCGGGCGCTGATGTCGGAACCCGAGCTCGTCATGCTCGACGAGCCGATGGCCGGCGTGAACCCGGCGTTGACGCAGTCGCTCCTGGGTCACATCGTGAACCTGAAGGACGAGGGCATGACCGTGCTCTTCGTCGAGCACGACATGCACATGGTCAACACGATCGCCGACTGGGTGATCGTGATGGCCGAGGGCAAGGTCGTCGCCGAGGGCCCGCCCTCGACCGTGATGAACGACCCGGCCGTCATCGACGCGTACCTCGGCGCGCACCACGACACCGACCTGGGCACGATCGAGGGCCAGCTCGAGATCGCCGAGGAGATGGACTCCGACCTCGTCCGCGAGGACGTGGAGCGGCAGGCGGAGCAGGCCGGCATCCCGACGCCCGGCCACGACGCTCCGGCGGCCGGAACGGCGTCCCCGTCGGCCTCCGCGCCGACGAGCGTCGCCCCGACGACCGACGCCCCGGCCGTCGAATTCGAGAAGGACGAGAGATGACCGCCGACACGACGACTCCGAACACCCTCGAGACGCACGATCTGCACGCGGGCTACGTGCCGGGGGTCAACATCCTCAACGGCTCGAACGTCTACGTGAAGCGCGGCGAGCTCGTCGGGATCATCGGCCCGAACGGTGCAGGCAAGTCGACGCTGCTGAAGGCGATGTTCGGCCTGGTCAACATCCGCCGGGGCACCGTCCTGCTGAACGGCGAGGACATCACCGGCCTCAAGGCCGACAAGCTGGTGTCCAAGGGCGTGGGCTTCGTGCCGCAGAACAACAACGTCTTCCCGTCGCTCACCATCGAGGAGAACCTCGAGATGGGCATGTACCAGAAGCCGAAGCTGTACAAGGAGCGGCTCGAGTTCGTCACCGAGCTCTTCCCGGAGCTCAGCAAGCGGCTCAAGCAGCGCTCGGGGTCGCTCTCGGGCGGTGAGCGCCAGATGGTGGCGATGTCGCGGGCTCTGATGATGGACCCGTCGATGCTGCTGCTCGACGAGCCCAGCGCCGGCCTGTCCCCGATGCGGCAGGACGAGACCTTCGTCAACGTGCAGCGGATCAACCGCGCGGGCGTCTCGATCATGATCGTCGAGCAGAACGCGCGGCGGGCGCTGCAGATCTGCGACCGCGGCTACGTCCTCGACCAGGGCCGCGACGCCTACGAGGGCGCGGGCCGGGAGCTGATGAACGATCCGAAGGTCATCGAGCTCTACCTGGGCACGCTCGCGACGACCAACGAGGTCACCACGAGCACCCCGACCGTCGGCGGCTGACCCCCGCTGCGAAGGGCCCGTCGTCTCCGGACGGCGGGCCCTTCGTCGTTGCCGGGGCGCGGAGCGGGCGCGAGCGGGCCGAGGGGCCGGTGCGGCTCCGGGGCGGAGGCGGGGCCGCTCGCGCAGGGCGCCGGGCGGCTCGGAGACCACTCCGAGCAGGGCGGGAAGGCAGGCGGCTCGGTGCCCGGAGACGCGCCGGCAAGGGGTGCCGCAGAAGGGAGGCGGGGGGGCCGCTCTCCCGGCGCGGACAGGCCTTCACCGGTCTCTCCGCGATGCCCGCCGAACCCCCGGGAAGTCGGCGGAACGGCGGGCCAGACCCTCGGTCTCCTGTCCGCGGGACGAGGGCAGGACAGCGAGAGTCTCTCCGCACCAGCGACACCCACGAGGGGGACAGGATATCGCCCTGCCTGCCGTAGTTTTGGGTACACGGGACAGCCCTGCAGGGGGACGTCCCGCTCCCCTCTCCCCCGGTAGGGACCGCGATCGGCCGCCGATCTCCTCCCCTCCCCGCAGCGCCTCGAGCGCCGCGTCGTCCGCCTCGAAGGAGCCGACCATGAAGAGATACACCCCCGCCCCTGTGGAACTCGGAGCCGGCTTCGGCACCGGTGCGATCGGCGACTACGAGCGCTGGCGCGTCGTCGGCGTCTACGCCCAGGTCGTCATCGCCGAGACCACCGGCGGCAAGCGCCGCAACTACAGCCGTTCCTTCGTCACGTACCGCCTGGCGCAGGAGGCGGAGCTGCTCCGCGCCTCCTAGGCCCTCCGCACTCCACGAGCGCGCGTCCTCCCACTGGAGGGCGCGCGCTTCTGCGTTCCCGCTCGACGTCGTCGCTCCCGCCCGCGGTTCGGCAGGGCGCCCCCTCGAGGCAGGGAGAGGCGCTCGGAGGCGCGTACAGGCCGTCAGAGCCGCTCCTCCTCCCGGGTGGCTCCTCGACGCCACGCCGGGCCCTGGACGCCGCGGAGCCGTCCGCCCGCACCCGACAGCGGCCACCCTCCCGGACGACCGCCGCGCCTCGCTGCGTCCGCACGACCGGCGCGTCTCCTGCTCTCCGCTCCGGGAACGGCGGAGGGGCCCGGTCCGAAGACCGAGCCCCTCAGGGATGCGGCAGGAGCCGCGTCACCGCGTCGTCAGTTCAGCGAACCCTCGACGGTCTCCTCGAAGGAGGTGGTGTTGCCCGTGCCGTACTTGTAGATCGAGACCGAGGCCTCGCTGGTGTCGCCGTTCTCGTCGAACGAGATCGGGCCGGAGAGGCCGTCGTAGTCGACGTCCTCGCCGTCGGCGATGAGCTTCGCGCAGTCGGCGAAGGTCGTGCACTTGGTGCCGCCCTCCGAGACCGACATGAGGTTGTCGCGGATGGTCGCACCGTCCGTCGCCTTGCCCTGGAGCGCGGCGAGAGCGGTCAGGACCGTGGCGTCGTACGACTCCGGCGCGTAGCTGAACACGGTCAGCGCGTCGTTGCCCTGCGACTCCACGAGCGACTGCAGCTTGCCCTGGAAGTCCTCGGACGCCTGGACGCCCGGGTTGGTGAACTGGGCGCCGGCGATGTCGACGTTGGTGTCGGACTCGCCGATGACGCCGTAGTTGCCGTCCGTGCCGTAGAGCTTCGAGAAGTCGAAGCCCTTGGCCGAGAGCTGCTCCGCGATGGTCTTGATCTCGTCGAACGAGATGACGACCAGCGCGTCGGGGTTCGGGGCGAGGACCGAGGTCAGCGCCGAGTTGAAGTCGGTCGAGGCCGGCTCGAAGATCTCCTCCGCCGCGACGGATGCTCCGCCCGCCTCGAGGGTCTCCTTGATGTTCTTCTCGAGGCCGGTGCCGTACGCGTCGTTCATGTACAGGATCGAGACGTTGGTCTTGCCGTCGCCGAGGATCTTGTTGCCGAGGATGCGGCCCTGGAGCACGTCCGAGGGAGCGGTGCGCCAGTAGTAGCCGTCGTCGTCGTAGGTCGTGAAGTCCGGCGAGGTGTTGGCCGGCGAGATCTGGACGACCCCCGCCTGGGTCACCTGGTCGATGAAGGTCTTCGAGACGCCCGAGGACGCCGCGCCGATGATGGCGGAGACGTTGTCGGCGATGAGGGACGTGGCCGACTGCGTCGCGATGTCGGTCGTGGTGTCGCCCGAGTCCTTCTGCTCCACGTCGATCGTGATGCCGGCCTTGGCGTCGTTGATGTCGACGACCGCCTGGTCGACGCCCGCGATCTCGGGCGGGCCGAGGACGGCGAGGGTGCCGGTCTGCGGGAGGATCGTGCCGATCTTGAGGGACAGGTCGCCCGAGCCGCTGTCGCCGCTCGATCCGCTGTC
The DNA here is from genome assembly GCF_002932395.1 of Rathayibacter sp. AY1D9. Classification (NCBI taxonomy): domain Bacteria; kingdom Bacillati; phylum Actinomycetota; class Actinomycetes; order Micrococcales; family Microbacteriaceae; genus Rathayibacter; species Rathayibacter sp. AY1D9. Next base: position 3,513 of record NZ_PSVQ01000022.1, on the reverse strand, counting down.
GCCGCCGCCGGCGCAGCCGGCGAGGACGAGAGCGCTGGCGCCCAGAATGGCGACGCCGCCGAGGGTTGCCCGGAGGGACCGCGCGCGGGCCGAGCCGGCCTTCGCGTAAACGCCCATGTTGCTCCTTGAGAGGTGTGTGTCAGTGGGAGCGGCGCCGGTGGCAACCGCTCGGCCAACCTAACCTTCGAAGCAGCCGTGAACAATACAGGGGTGTTACCAATACGTTTCGCGACCGGATCGTTACCATTCCGCTGTCGCGCCGCGCCAGGACGACGCGTTCCGCAGATCAGACGGAGGATCGGCGCCGTCTGCGCTCCGCGGCGACGAGGTCGCCTGAGAAGATCGCCAGGGCGGCCCACACCAGCGCGAAGCCGATCCAGCGCTCGAGCGGCATCTCCTCGTGCAGGACGAAGGCCCCGACGAGGAACTGCAGGAACGGCGTCAGGTACTGCACGAAGCCGACGATCGACAGCGGGAGGCGCCGGGCGGCGCCCGCGAACAGGAGCAGCGGGACGGCCGTGACGATCCCGGCCGAGGCGAGGATGAGGGCGTGCCCCGTCCCCTCCGTCGTCAGGGTCAGCCCCACCGTGGAGCCGACGACCGCCAGCTGCACCACGGCGAGCGGCGTCAGCCAGAGCGTCTCGAGCGTCAGCCCGCCGACCGCGTCCACCGTGCCGCCGACGCGGCTCTTCACCAGGCCGTAGAGGCCGAACGAGAAGGCGAGGGCGAGCGAGATCCACGGGAAGGATCCGTAGCCCACCGCGATGACCAGCACCGCGACCGCGCTGACGCCCATCGCGGCCCACTGCAGGGGCCGGAGGCGCTCGCGCAGCACCAGGACGCCCAGCAGCACCGTGACCAGCGGGTTCATGAAGTAGCCCAGGGCCGCCTCGATGACGTGGCCCGTGGTCGTGGCGATCACGTAGACCTGCCAGTTGACGTAGATGAGCACGCCCGCGATCGCCATCACGCCGAGCAGGCGGGGGCGGCGCAGCAGCGCGCCGAAGGAGCGCCAGCCGCGGAGGACCGTGAGCAGGATCACGCAGAAGACGAGCGAGAAGAGCACCCGGAACGCGACGATCTCGAACGGCGAGGCCGGCGCCATCGCGATGAAGTAGAGCGGCATCGCACCCCAGAGCAGGTAGGCCGAGAACGCGAACAGCAGCCCCGTGCCGGACATCCCGCCCGGGCGTCCCGCCGCTCCGAGCGCCTCCACTCCTTCGCCGACGGGCACGTCCGAAGGGGACGGCGAGACGGCCTCGGCAGGGGTGCGGGAGCTGGTCACTCCCCCGATGCTACGCAGGCGCGGGGTGGGAGGACGGCCCCGCAGCGGGCGGATCAGGCCACTGGTCGCGAGGAGGACCGGGAACGACGGAAGGGCCCGCCGACCGAGGTCGACGGGCCCTTCCGAGGGATGCTGCCTAGCGGACGACGACCGCGAGGACGTCGCGAGCGGAGAGGACCAGCAGGTCCTCGCCGCCGAACTTGACCTCGGTTCCGCCGTACTTGGAGTAGATCACCTTGTCGCCGACGGCGACGTCGAGCGGCACGCGGTTGCCGTTGTCGTCGATGCGACCGGGTCCGACGGCGACGACCTCGCCCTCCTGCGGCTTCTCCTTGGCGGTATCGGGGATGACGAGACCGGAAGCGGTCACCTGCTCCGCCTCGACCTGCTTGATGACGATGCGATCTTCGAGCGGCTTGATGGACACCGACACGGTTGACCTCTTTCTTGACGACGATGTGGGCGGAACGCGGTTCTGGCACACACGCTCCGAGAGTGCTAGATCCATCGTAGGGGCTCCGCTGGCACTCGTGCAATCAGAGTGCCAAGCGGGGCGGCGGACCCGCCGGGAGGCCGTGGCCTACCATGGCCGGATGCGACGCGACGAGCTGGTCGAGCTCCTCTCCCCCGAGGGCCTCCGGCTCCTCGACTCCCTCGACGGCTACCGGTCCGACGATCTGGTGCGGGCCGTGGCACGCCTCCGGGCCGCCGGCCACTCCCCCGTCCTCGTCGCCGCGGTGCTCACCCAGGCGAGGCTCCGGCAGAAGGCGGAGGCGAAGTTCGGCGAGTTCGCCCGCTCGATGCTCTTCACGGACGCGGGACTCGAGCAGGCGACGCGGCTGCGCGTCGCCGCCCTGCACGCCGGCCGGTTCGCTGCGGCGGGAGCGGCGCGCGTCGCCGACCTCGGCAGCGGGATCGGCGGCGACGCCCTCGCGATGGCCGCGATCGACCTGGCGGTCACCGCCGTCGAGGCCGACGAGGTCACCGCGACCCTGGCCAGCTTCAACCTCGCCCCGTTCCCCGCGGCGAGCGCCGTGCACTCGACGGGCGAGGGCTTCGACCTCGACGGCTTCGACGCCGTCTACCTGGACCCGGCACGCCGCACGGCCGGCCACCGCGAGACCCGCCGGCTCGACGATCCGGACGACTACTCCCCCTCCCTCGACTTCGCGTTCGGCCTGGCCGAGCACCGTCCCGTGGGCGTGAAGGTGGGTCCCGGCTTCGACCGCGAGCGCCTGCCGCGGGACGCCGAGGCGCAGTGGGTCTCGGTCGACGGGGAGCTGGTCGAGACCGGGATCTGGTTCGGTTCTCTGGCGCGCCCGGGCGTGCGCCGCTCCGCTCTGCTGCTCGGCGCGGCCGGCTCCTCCGAGCTCACCGCGGCGGGCGACAGCGAGGACGAGGAGGTCGGCCCCCTCGGCGCGTTCGTGCACGAGCCGGACGGCTCCGCGATCCGCGCGCGCCTCCTGGGCGAGCTCGCGCGCTCCAGCGGCTCGCGGATGCTCTCGCCCGGCATCGCCTATCTGACGGGCGACGATGCGGCCGCCTCGCCCTTCCTCCGCAGCTTCCGGGTCCTCGCCGAGCTGCCGCTGGACGAGCGCACGCTGGCGAAGGAGCTGCGCACCCGCGGCATCGGCGTGCTCGAGATCAAGAAGCGCGGGGTGGACGTCGACCCCGCCCGCTTCCGCAAGCGGCTGGGCCTCTCCGGCACCGGCAGCGCGGTGCTGATCCTGACGCGGATCGCCGGGCGCCACCGCGCGCTGCTCGCGGAGCGCGTCGAGCGGCCCGCGCCGGCTCAGTAGCCGGAGGTGCCGGCGGCGAGGGCCACCACGACGAAGACGAGGAAGACCGCCAGGTAGATCAGCGAGACGGCGATGCCGGCGAACCCGGTGATGATCGCGGTCAGCGCGAAGCCGCGTGCGGCCGGCTCGCGCCGGCGTCCGAGGAAGCCGAGCACGACGGCCGGAGCCGACAACAGGAAGCCGAAACCGGCGGCGAAGAGCGTGATGACCAGGCCGACGATACCGAGGATCATCCCGACGAGGCTCAGCGTGCGGGGGACGACGGGCGCCGGAGCGGCCGCGTAGGCGGCGGGGTGGCCGGGCGCGGAGGAGTAGGCGGGCGCCGAGGGGTACGCGGGCGGCGGCGGCGGCGACCCGTAGGCCGGCGGTGCGGAGTCGGCGAGCGGCACCGACGGCTGCGACGCGGCCGAGGGCGGAGCGGGCGGGGCC
>NZ_PSVQ01000021.1:0-54977 GCF_002932395.1 Rathayibacter sp. AY1D9 | reverse complement strand
CCGTGTCGCCGAAGCCGCGCGTCGCGAGCGCCGGCGTGCCGATGCGCAGGCCCGAGGTGACCATCGGCGGGCAGGAGTCGGGGAGGCGGTCGCCTCGATCCCTCTCGACGCCGGTGCGCCGACGGGATCGTGGGACGGCTTTTGTTGCGGCGGGCGTCCCGTCCTCCCGGGGGTCGCGCGCGTCGCTCCGGCATCGTCCGACGCGGCCCGTCCGGCCACGGCCGGCACCGTGCTCCTCGGAGCGGCGCCGGAACCCCTGGACCGCCCCGCCGGATCGCCGTCCGCTGCACTCGTCCGGTCCGCGGCCTCCGGGTCCGTCTCCGGTCGGTCGGCGCTCGCCGTCGCTCCTCCGCTCGACGCCGGCGCAGCCGCCTCGGCCGTTGCGCGCTCGTCCACCCGCGCGGAGGCGTCCTCCGCCGCCACGAGCGCGCCGCCCCCGTTCCCGGACAGCAGCACCGCGCCGACGACTCCCGCGACCGCGAGTGCCGCCGCAGCGGACGCGGCGACGACCACTCCTGTTCCGCTGCCCACTCTCGACGCCCTTACCGCCGATGCGCGGACCGCGCTCGACGCCCGGACCGCGCTCGGCAGCGGACCGGAGGCCGCGCCGGAGCCCCCGCCCGCCGCCCAGGCGGCTGCGCCGCTCACCCCGGCGGTCAGCGGCAGCAGCACCGACGCGAGGCGGCGCGCAGTGCTCTCGGCCTCCGCCAGCGCCTCCCGGCAGGAGAGGCACCCGTCCAGGTGCCGGTCGATGCGGTGCCTGTCCCGGACGGGGGCTCGTCCTCGCGCGTACGTCCCCGCCCGCTCGAGCACCCACTCGCACTCGCCCGTCGCCGAGGCGTCCGCCACGTGCTCCCGGATCCACGCGGAGCGCAGCCCCTCCCGCGCCCGCACCCCGAGCGCTGCGACCGCGTTGGGCCGCAGGCCCATCAGCGGTGCGGCGGCGGCGGGGGACAGGCCCTCCACCTCCGTGTACCAGAGCACCTCCTGCCAGCGCGGCGGCAGCGCCCGGAACGCGCGCGCGCCCAGGTCGCGCTCGAGGGCGGCGAGGGCGTGCGCCTCGGGATCGGGGCCGGCAGAGGGGAGGGCGCGGTCGGCCTCGTCGAACGGCCGCTCGTGCCGGTCCCGCCGGGCCCAGGATCCCGCGACGTTGCGGACGGCGGTGAAGAAGTAGGGGCGGAAGGCGCCCTCGGGTCCGCCGCCGCGCTCGATCGCCCGCAGGACGCGGAGGAACGCCTCCGAGACCAGGTCGTCGGGGTCGGAGCTGCTCGCCCACGCCCGGGCCACGGTGCGCCCGGCCGAGGAGTGGCGGCGCCAGAGCTCGGAGACCGCGTCGGTGCGGCCCTCCCGGACCAGCGCGACGAGCTCCTCGTCGCTGCGGCCGTCGATGCGCTCGGAGCGGCGTCGAGGACTCACGGCGACGCCCTCCCTCCCGGTCCCGCGCCGGGACCGCCCGAGGGATCGTCGCACGATCGCGCGTGCCCGCCCCCGACTGGCGCGACTCCCGCGCCACCCGGCCTGCTTGCTAGAGTGAGCCCGCCGCGACTGGCGTTCGGATGGGTGACCATCAGGGAGCGGCACCTCCTCCGGGGCAGCGCCCCGGACACTTTTCCCGCCGCACGCCTGGGCTGGAACGGATACCGTAGATCGGGTCGCCCGAACGAGCCGTGTCGCGCCGCCGCGACCTGCCGGGCCCCTTCCGTTTCCCAGCCAAGGAGCGTCCGTGTCCTCTTCCCCCGCCAGCCCCGGCGTCGCCGCCTCGTTCGACCAGCCCGTGTCGGTGGTCGACCCCGAGATCGCCGCCGTGCTCCAGCAGGAGCTCGACCGCCAGCGCGGCTACCTCGAGATGATCGCGAGCGAGAACTTCGTGCCGCGCGCGATCCTCGAGTCGCAGGGCTCCGTCCTGACCAACAAGTACGCAGAGGGCTACCCCGGCCGCCGCTACTACGGCGGCTGCGAGTACGTCGACATCGCCGAGCAGCTCGCGATCGACCGCGCCAAGGCCCTCTTCGGCGCCGAGTTCGCCAACGTCCAGCCGCACTCCGGAGCCTCCGCCAACGCCGCGGCGCTCGCCGCGCTCGTGCAGCCCGGAGACACCATCCTCGGCCTCGAGCTCGCGCACGGCGGCCACCTGACCCACGGCATGAAGCTGAACTTCTCGGGCAAGCTCTACAACGCGACCGCGTACGGCGTCGACCCGCAGACCTTCCGCATCGACATGGACGCGGTCCGCGAGAAGGCCCTCGAGGTCCGCCCGCAGGTGCTCATCGCCGGCTGGTCCGCCTACCCCCGTCAGCTCGACTTCGAGGCGTTCCGCGCCATCGCCGACGAGGTCGGCGCGAAGCTCTGGGTCGACATGGCCCACTTCGCAGGCCTCGTGGCGGCGGGGCTGCACCCGTCGCCGGTGCCCTACGCCGACGTCGTGACCACCACCGTCCACAAGACGCTGGCCGGCCCGCGCTCGGGGCTCATCCTCGCGAAGCAGGAGTACGCCAAGAAGCTGAACTCGGCCGTCTTCCCCGGCCAGCAGGGCGGCCCGCTCATGCACGTGATCGCCGCGAAGGCGACCGCGTTCAAGCTCGCCGGCGAGCCCGAGTTCGCCGATCGCCAGGCACGCACCATCCGCGGCGCGCAGATCCTCGCCGAGCGCCTCACGGCGGCCGACTCGAAGGCCGAGGGCATCGACGTCCTGACCGGCGGCACGGACGTCCACCTCGTCCTCGCCGACCTGCGCGCCTCGCCGCTGGACGGCAAGCAGGCCGAGGACCGCCTCCACGAGGTCGGCATCACGGTCAACCGCAACGCCGTGCCGTTCGACCCCCGCCCGCCGATGGTCACCTCGGGCCTGCGCATCGGCACGCCGGCGCTCGCGACGCGCGGCTTCGGCGACACGGAGTTCACCGAGGTCGCCGACGTCATCGCCGAGGCGCTCAAGCCCTCGGCCGACCTCGAGGCGCTGCGCGGCCGTGTCGCCCGCCTCACCGACGACTTCCCGCTCTACCCCGGGCTGTAGTCGATCCGCTGCACCACCCGCGCGGCGGAGGACGGGGCACCGCCCCCCTCCGCCGCGCCACGACCGAGGAGCCCGAGATGACGGCACAGGTACTCGACGGCGTCGCGACGGCGACGGCGGTCAAGACGGAGATCGCGGAGCGGGTCGCCGCTCTGCGCGAGCGGGGCGTCGTGCCCGGGCTCGGCACGCTGCTGGTGGGGGACGATCCCGCCTCCCGCTCGTACGTCGCGGGCAAGCACCGCGACTGCGCGGAGGTCGGGATCGAGTCGATCCGCGTGGACCTCCCCGCGACCGCGTCGGCGGACGACATCCGCGCCGCCATCCGGCAGCTCAACGACTCGGAGGCCGTGACCGGGTACATCATCCAGCTCCCGCTGCCGAAGGGCATCGACGAGAACGCGATGCTCGAGCTCATGGATCCGGACAAGGACGCCGACGGCCTGCACCCCACCAACCTCGGCCGCCTGGTGCTCGGCGTCGAGGGTGAGCTGGACAGCCCGCTGCCCTGCACGCCGAACGGGATCGTCGAGATGCTGCAGCGCCACGGCATCCCGACCTCGGGCCGGCATGTCGTCGTCGTGGGCCGCGGGCTCACCGTCGGCCGTCCGCTCGGGCTCCTGCTCACGCGGAAGGGCCTCGACGCCACCGTGACCCTCACCCACTCCCGCACGGCCGATCTCGCCGCGGAGGTGCGCCGCGCCGACATCGTGGTGGCCGCCGTGGGCGTGCCCGGGCTCATCCGCGCCGACTGGGTGAAGCCCGGCGCCGCCGTGCTCGACGTGGGCATCACGCGGGTCGAGAACCCGGAGACGGGCCGCGCGAAGCTGACCGGCGACGTCTCACCGGAGGTGGCGGAGGTCGCGGGCTGGCTCTCGCCCGTGCCCGGCGGCGTCGGCCCGATGACGCGCGCGATGCTCATCCACAACGTGGTGACGGCGGCCGAGCGCGCCCTGCGCTGACCGGTCCCGCGCCACAGGACCCGCGCCGGACCGCGCTCGGGGGCGACGTCCAGTCGCCTGCCGGTAGCGTGGCCCGGCGCTCTCGCGTCCCCCACCCCGTCGGACACGTCCTCGGAGCGCGCCCCGCCCTACGAGGAGAACCCATGCTCACCGTCACCGCCTACGCCGCCCCCTCCGCGACCGAGCCGCTCGTCCCCACCACCATCGAGCGCCGTGACGTCGGACCGCACGACGTGCTCATCGAGATCGCCTATTCCGGCATCTGCCACTCCGACATCCACACCGTCCGCGGCGACTGGGGTCCGGTGGCGTACCCGCTGACCGTCGGCCACGAGATCGTCGGCGTCGTCGCCGAGGTCGGCTCCGAGGTCACCAAGCACTCCGTCGGCGACCGCGTCGGCGTCGGCTGCATGGTGAACTCCTGCCGCGAGTGCGAGAACTGCCTCGCGGGCGAGGAGCAGTACTGCCTGAAGGGCAACACCGGTACCTACGCCTCCGTCGACCGCGACGGCACCATCACCCAGGGTGGCTACTCCACGCACGTCGTCGTCGTCGAGGACTTCGTGCTCCGCGTCCCGGAGTCGATCCCCTACGAGGCAGCCGCCCCGCTGCTGTGCGCGGGCATCACGACCTACTCGCCGCTCTCGCACTGGGAGGCGGGCCCCGGCAAGCGAGTGGCCGTCGTCGGCCTCGGCGGGCTCGGCCACATGGCCGTCAAGTTCGCGCACGCGATGGGCGCCGAGGTCACCGTGCTCTCGCAGACCCTCAGCAAGAAGGAGGACGGCCTCCGTCTGGGCGCCGACCACTACTACGCGACGCGCGACGAGGCGACCTTCACCGGTCTCGCGAACACCTTCGACCTGATCGTCAACACGGTCAGCGCGCCCCTCGACCTCGACGCCTACCTGGGGCTCCTGCGCCGCAACGGCACGATGGTGAACGTGGGCGCTCCGGCCGAGGCGCTGCCGCTGCACGTCTTCACGCTCTTCGGCGCCCGTCGCTCCTTCGCGGGCTCGGGCATCGGCGGCATCCGCGAGACCCAGGAGATGCTCGACTTCTGCGCCGAGAAGGGCATCGCGAGCGAGGTCGAGGTCGTCTCGGCCTCGCAGATCAACGAGGCCTACGAGCGCGTCCTCGCCTCGGACGTCCGCTACCGCTTCGTGATCGACGCCTCCACGTTCGAGAAGTGAGCGCGGCCGGGGCGCTAGCCTCGGCGGCATGAGCGAACGGAGCCACCCGGCCGTCGACCGCGTCCTCGCCGACCTCGACCGGCACGGTGTGCATCCGACCGTGCACTGGCTCGACTCGGCCGCGTCGACGGCCGCGCTGGCGGCAGAGGCGCTGGGCGTCGACGTCGGTCAGATCGCGAACTCGCTCGTGTTCCTGCTCGACGGTGCGCCGCTGCTGGTCCTGACCAGCGGCGGCCACCGCGTCGACACCGCGTGGCTGGGCGTGCAGCTCGGCGGATCGGTCACCCGGGCGCCGGCCGCCGACGTGAAGTCCGCGACGGGCCAGACGATCGGCGGGATCGCGCCGGTCGGTCATCCCGCGCCGCTGCGCACCGTGGTCGACACGGCCCTCGCCGCCTCCGACGTGGTCTGGGCTGCGGCCGGGCACGCGCACACCGTCTACCCGACGAGCTTCGCCGAGCTGGTCCGGGTCACCGGGGGAGAAGCGCGCGCCGTCGTTCCGCCGGATCCGGCGCCGTAGCGGCTGGACGAGGAACGCCCCCTGCGACGCGAGGTCGCAGGAGGCGTCGACGGGAGCAGAGGTCAGAGCACGCGGCCCGCGCCGTCGGCGGCCGTGACCAGGAAGAGCTCCGGAGTCGTGAAGCCCTTCTCGGCGAAGGCGGCGAGGACCGCGGCGCGGACCTCCTCCTCCTTCTCCACCGGGGTGAGGGCGATCGCGGAGCCGCCGAAGCCGCCGCCGGTCATCCGGGCGCCGATCGCTCCGGCGCCGCGCGCCGCCTCGACGGCGGTGTCGAGCTCGGGCACCGAGATCTCGAAGTCGTCGCGGAGTGAGACGTGGCCGGCGTCGAGCAGATCGCCGATCGCCCGGGGACCGTGCTCGCGCAGGGTGCGGACGGTCTCGAGCACGCGGACGTCCTCGGTCACGACGTGCTTCACGCGCCGGTAGGTGACGTCGTCGAGGAGCTCCTGGGCGCGCGGCAGGTCGTCGACCGTCAGCTCGCGGAGCGACGGCACGCCGAGGGTCGCGGCGCCGAGCTCGCAGGAGGCGCGCCGCTCGGCGTAGCCGCCGGTGGCGTGCGCGTGCTCGACGCGCGTGTCGACGACGAGCAGGACGAGGCCGGCCTCCTCGAAGCCGAGGGGGACGACCTCGGTGTCGAGGCTGCGGCAGTCCAGGAACACCGCGGCGTCGCGCTTCCCGAAGAGGGAGGCGGACTCGTCCATGATCCCGGTGGGGGCGCCGACCGCGACGTTCTCGGCGCGACGGCCGACGCGGGCCATCGTCGCGCGGTCGAAGCCGAGGTCCCAGAGCTCGTCGAGGGCGACGGCCATCGCGCACATCAGCGCCGCCGAGCTCGAGAGCCCCGCGCCGACCGGCACGTCGGAGTCGACGTACGCGTCGAAGCCCGAGCGGGAGCCCAGGTCGACGCCGTACTCGGTGAGCGCCCAGACCACGCCGAGCGGGTAGGCCGACCAGCCGGTCACGGCGCCGGGGCCGAGCTCGTCGAGAGCGACCTCGACCACCTCGGGGGAGAAGGCGCTGCTGATCCGGATCAGGCGGTCCTCCCTCGGAGCGACGGCCATCGCCGTGGCGCGGTCGATCGCGAAGGGGAAGACGAAGCCGTCGTTGTAGTCGGTGTGCTCGCCGATCAGGTTCACGCGGCCGGGGCCGGCCCAGACGCCCGCGGCGGGGCGGCCGAAGGTGCGCTCGAAGGCGGCGGCCGCGCTCTCGGCGACGGCGGTCAGGGATGCGGGAGCGGCGGTCATCGGTTCTCCTCGGCGATGTCGGCGGCGGTGGTGGCGGGAGTGGCGGCGCCGCCGGGAAGCGAGTCGTCGCTGTGCGCGGCGACCGGCAGCGCCGCGTCGGGGCGCTGTGCGATCCCGGCCTCGAGCACGGCCGCTTCGGCCCGCTCGATCGCCGCGCGCAGGGCCGCGGAGCTCGTCTCGGGGGCGATGTCGCCGATCCAGGCGCCCATCGCGGCCTCGCTCCCCGCGAGGTACTTGAGCTTCGTCTCGGCGCGGCGGGGCGAGGTGATCTGGAGCATCAGGCGCACCTCGTCGCGGCGCTCGTGCACCGGGGCCTGGTGCCAGGCGGCGATGTAGGGCGTCGGGGTGTCGTAGAGGGCGTCGATGCCGCGGAGCAGGCGCTGGTACATCACAGCCAGCTCGTCGCGCTCCTCCGGGGTCGTCGCCGCCAGGTCCGGGACGTGGCGGTGCGGCAGGAGGTGCACCTCGACGGGCCAGCGCGCGGCGAACGGCACGAACGCGGTGAAGTGCTCGCCGCGGAGGAGGACGCGCTCGCCGGCCTGCTCGAAGGCGAGGACGTCGGCGAACATCGACGGCCCGTAGCTGTCGAGCGAGGCGAGCAGGCGGGTCGTGCGCGGCGTGACGTAGGGGTAGGAGTAGATCTGCCCGTGGGGATGGTGCAGCGTGACGCCGATCGCCTCGCCGCGGTTCTCGAACGGGAAGACCTGCTGCACGCCGGGAAGGGCCGAGAGGGCGCCCACGCGGTCGGCCCAGGCCTCGACCACGGTCCGGGCTCGGGAGGCGCTGAGCGTGGCGAACGAGCCCTCGTGCTCGGGGCTGAAGCAGACGACCTCGCAGCGGCCGACGCTGGTCAGCGTCCGGCCGAGCCCGAGAGTGCGCAAGTCCTCCAGGGAGGCGGGCGCGTCCGCGTCCTCGAGGAGCGGGCCGAAGGAGGGGGAGCGGTTCTCGAAGACGGCGACGTCGTAGCGGCTGGGCACCTCCGACGGGTTCGTCGGCGACGCCGGGGCGAGCGGATCGAGCTCGGCCGGCGGCAGGAACACGCGGTTCTGGCGCGACGCGGCGATGGAGACCCACTCGCCGGTCAGCACGTCCTGGCGCATCCGCGCGGTGGCAGGGCGGGGGTCGAGGTGGCGGGCGTCGGCGGCGCGCTCCGGGGGGAGGGTCGTGTCGGCGTCGTCGAAGTAGAGGAGCTCGCGGCCGTCGGCCAGCGTGTGCGGGCGCTTGACGACGCCGGCGGAGAGTGTGATCGCTTCGTTCATGGCAGGAGTCAGACTAGGGCCGCACCTTCGAAAAGGAAAGCTCGTTTTCCCTTTGACAAGTCCACCGGCCCGCGGGCACGATGGGCGGATGAGGACGGACGGCGAGCAGGAGTCCACGTCGGCGATCGAGCGCCGGCTGCGGCTGCGTCTGGCCGCCGAGAGCTCGGGCTTCGTCGGGGTCGCCCCGATGGCCGACATGCTCGGGGTCTCGGTCGTCACGGTCCGCTCCGATCTCGCCCTGCTCGCGAGCGAGGGCGTCCTCCAGCGGGTGCGCGGAGGGGCGATCCCGGCGCCGAGGCCCACCGGTGAGCGCTCGCTCGAGGAGGGCCTGAGCGCCGCCTCCGACGAGAAGGCCGCGATCGGCGAGGAGGCCGCCGCCTCCGTCTCCTCCGGGCAGAGCATCGTGCTCGACGTGGGCACCACCCCGCTCGCCATCGCGCACGCGCTCGTGGCGCGGGAGGAGCTGCGCGACGTCACGGTGATCACGAACGGCCTCTCCACGGCGCTGGCGCTCGAGCCGGCCATCCCGCGCTTCACGGTCGTCGTCACCGGGGGCACTCTGCGGCCGCTGCAGCACTCGCTGGTCGAGCCGCTCGCGTCCGAGCTGCTCGAGCGGATCCGCGCCGACATCGCCTTCATCGGCTGCACCGGCGTGCACCCCGAGGCCGGCGTCACCAACGTCAACCTCCCGGAGGCGACCCTGAAGCGCCGGATGCTGCAGGCGGCGACCCGCCGGGTCGTGGTCGCGGACTCCTCGAAGCTCGGAGTGGTCGACCTCGGCCGGGTCGCCGCTCCCGACGAGTTCGACCGTCTGCTCACGGGGGCGGGGGCCGCCGACGGAGTCGTCGCCGCTCTGGAGGAGGCGGGGCTCGCGGTCACCCGCTGCCGGACGCTCGGCGAGCGCGTCAGTCCGTAGGATCGAGGAATGGCCGACTTCACCCCCGCCCCCGCCACCGGGCGCCAGTTCTCGCTCGACCTCACCGCCGAGGGACGCACCCTGCACGCCGTCGTGACGGAGGTGGCCGCAGCGCTGCGCCACCTCTCGGTCGACGGAGTGGAGATCACCGCCTCCTACCCGGAGAGCACCGTCCCGCCGTTCGGCTCGGGCATCGTCCTGATGCCCTGGCCCAACCGCGTCAAGGACGGGCGCTGGCACCACCGCGGCGAGACGCTCCAGCTCGCGATCACCGAGCCGAAGTACCACAACGCCATCCACGGCCTCCTGGTGAGCACCCCGTACCGCCTCGTCGACCAGGGCCCGTCCTTCGTCGAGCTGGCCGCGCCGGTCGTGCCGCAGGCGGGCTACCCGTTCCACCTCGAGACCTCGGTCCGCTACGAGCTGCAGGCCGACGGGCTGAAGGTCGTCCACCGCGTCGTCAACGTCGGAGCCGACGAGGCGCCCGTCGCCATCGGCACGCACCCCTTCCTCGCCATCGGCGACGTCCCGACCGACGAGCTCGAGATCACCGTCGACGCGGCGGTGCACATCGAGGTCGACGAGCGCCTCAACCCCACCGTGCAGAACCCGGTCGAGGGCACCGAGTGGGACCTCCGCTCCGGCCGCCGCATCGGCGACCTCGAGCTCGACGACGCCTGGGCCGACGTCCGGATGGTCGACGGCGAGAGCGTGCACGGCCTCCGCGCCGCGGACGGCCGCCGCGTGCTCCTCTGGGCCGACGCCTCGCACAACTTCATCCAGGTCTTCATCACCCGGATCTTCCCCGACGGCGACGACGTGAAGACCGCGATCGCCGTGGAGCCGATGACCGCTCCCGCCGAGGCGTTCAACAGCGGGCAGGGCCTGCGCTGGCTCGAGCCGGGCGAGGAGTGGACCGTCGCGTGGGGCATCCGCCACGAGGGGTTCCCCACCGCGTCATGACCACCCTCGCGGCGGTCGGGCGCGACGACGAGGCCAAGCGCGTCGCTCTCGTCCGGATGAAGCGGCTCGCCACGGGCCTGCTCGTGGTGATGGCCGTCGTCTTCGCCGTGTCGTTCGCCCTGCAGGAGCGCTACCCGTGGCTGCAGTGGGTCCGGGCCGCGAGCGAGGGCGGGATGGTCGGCGCGCTCGCCGACTGGTTCGCCGTGACCGCGCTGTTCCGGCGGCCGCTGGGCCTGCCGATCCCGCACACCGCGATCATCCCGACCAAGAAGGACGAGATCGGCGCGAGCCTCGCGCAGTTCGTCGAGGAGAACTTCCTCCGCGGCGCCATCGTGCGCGAGAAGCTCGACTCCTTCGGGATCGCCCGGCGGGCGGGGCTGTGGCTCGCCGAGCCGGAGAACGCGCACCGGGTCGGCGGCGAGAGCGCCGCGGCCGTCCGCTCGGCGATCGCCCTGCTGGACGACTCCGACGTGCAGCGCGTGATCGAGGCGCTGGCACGGCGCCACCTCCTCGACCCGCAGTGGGGCCCGCCGCTGGGCTCGCTGGTGGGCAGCGTGGTCGAGGCGGGCCACCACCGGCGCCTCGTGGACACGCTGGTGGAGCAGGCGGAGGCGTGGCTGACCGCGAACCCGCAGAGCTTCACCCGCATGGTCAGCGGCCGCCTGCCGAGCTGGCTGCCCTCCGCGGTCAGCCGAGCGGTGGACGAGCGGCTGTACCGCGAGGCGCTCGTCTTCGTCGCCGCGGTGCGCGAGGACCAGGTGCACCCGTTCCGGATCGCGATCGACGGCTACCTCGCCACGCTGGCGCAGGATCTGGGCACAGACCCCGACCTGATCGCCCGGGTCGAGGAGATCAAGAACCGCGCCTTCGACAGCCCGCGCGTCCGCGAGCTCGCCGGGGACGCCTGGGAGGCGACGAAGGCCTCCCTCCTCGGCGCGATGGACGACCCGTCGAGCCCCCTCCGCGGCAGCATCGAGTCGATCGTGGTCGATCTGGGCCGCCGGCTCTCGACCGACGCCGGTCTCGCGGCGACCGTCGACTCCTGGATCGGATCGGTCGCGGCCAACCTGGTCGACCGCTACCGCACCGACATCGCCAGCATCATCGGCGACACCATCCACCGCTGGGACCCGCGTGAGACGTCCGAGAAGCTCGAGCTGCAGGTCGGGAAGGACCTCCAGTTCATCCGGATCAACGGCACCGTCGTGGGCTCCCTGGCCGGGCTGGTCATCTTCACCGTCGCGCACGCGCTGCTCGGCTCGTGAAGCGGGGCGCCCGGGCCCGCTCCGCAAGCCCTCGTCGGCGTCGGTGGTCGGGCGTACGGTCGCACCATGAGCGATGACAACACCACCGATCCCGATGTCAAGACCGAGGGCGACGTCCTCGGCGCCCGTGCCGACGACGGCAGCGACACCAGCGCCAGCAAGGACCCGTCCGACTGGGTCACCGGCGACGAGCCGATGACCGGCCCGCAGCGCAGCTACCTCGACACCCTCGCGCGCGAGGCGGGCGAGACCCTGCCCGCCGACCTCACCAAGGCCCAGGCCTCCGAGCACATCGACCGCCTGCAGTCCTCCACGGGCCGTGGCGACGGCAGCAACGGGCACGACTGATCCCGCCGGGGCGCCCCGGGGCTGAGCATCAGTCCCCGTCGGCGCCCCCGTCCGGGGCGCGCACACCGCGCCCCGGCGTCCCTAGGGTTCCGTCATGGCGATCTCCCGCACCACGCGCAACGCCCTCGACCTCATCGACGCGATCCGGATCCCCGGCCGCATCGATCCCCGTCTGGCCCGGCAGGTGACCCTGTCCCTCCGCCAGCTCCTCGAATCCGGAGCCTTCGGCCCGAGCGAGCGGCTCCTCCGCCGCCGCGCGAGGAGGCTCCGCTCCCGCACCCGCGAAGCGGCCGCGTTCCGGCAGACGCGCCCGGCCGGCTGCACCGTCCACCCCTGAGCCTGCTGAACGGAGCCGCTCCGCTGTGACCGGCGACGGGACAGACACCGTCCGCGCGGTCGTCTAGAGTTCCTGGCATCCGGTCCGCCGGATGCCCGCCGCAGTCTCCCGGCCGGTCGACAACGGAGTCGTCCCGGTGCGGGTCATCCCCCCGTTCGCGCGTCGAACGTTCCGCTGGTTCCAGCACCCCGCTCCCTCCTCGAGAAGGGACTCCCGCGATGACGACCCGCGTCTCGCACACCGCGACCACTGTCCGCCTCGTCCGCTGGTACCGGATCGACTCCGACTGGCTCTCGGAGGTCGTCACCGGCCGCCTGCTCGAGCACCAGGACGGCCGCTGGCGCCTGCTCGTCGGCGAGAAGGTCCGTGACTACCCGGACGAGGTGTGGTCGCTCTGCCACGAGTGACGCCGTCGCGGAGCACCGCGGCCCGGACGAGGCGTCAGAGGTAGAGGTAGTACGTCTTCGCGCAGTCCGTCGAGCAGAACGGGTCACGGCGGCGGGCCGGCCGGACGCGGCACGCCTCGCACAGCCGAGGCCGGCGCAGGAGGACGCGGAGGACGGTCAGCACCTCTGCACGGTAGTGCGGCGACCTGGCTGCGCCCTGGCACTGTCCGGAAAGCGCGACCAGGCGGTCGAGTGGTGGGCCCCGTCGGGCTCGAACCGACGACCCGCGGATTAAAAGTCCGCTGCTCTGCCAACTGAGCTAGAGGCCCGCGCGCTCCAGGGTAGCGGGCCGTCGACGCCCCCGGAGCAGGTGCGGCCCGGAGCAGGTGCGGCCCGTAGCGCGGACGATCCCGGAGCGGACCGCGTCCTCCGCGCGGGCATACCCGCCCAGCCGCGGGCGTTACCCTCCTCGAACCCCCTACGGAGCGCGAGCGCGAGAGCGTCCGCGCGCACGACCGCGGAAGGCGGCCCCATGACAGACGGCTTCCACAAGCCGACCAAGTTCCCCTCCCACGTCTTCGAGGCGTTCCAGGGAGGAGAGGACCCGGCGCAGATCAGCCGTGTCGCCCACGAGACCGCGATCGCGCTGCTGAGCCGTGTCCGGAACGACCCCGACCCGGTGGTCATCGACCGCCTGGTCGAGTACACCGACCACAACGGCATCGACGCGCTCGCCGAGCTCTGGGCGCGCTCCAGCGCGGCGAGCCTGCCGGGCGCCCTCTGGCGGATCTACCTGCTGCGGCTGGTCATCCGGCAGGACCCGGAGAGCACGAGCTTCCTCTACCAGCGCGGAGTCGAGCTGTCCGCCACGATCGACCCGGTGGTCGCCGGAGCCAGCACTCCCACGGGGCCGGCCGAGATCACCGAGCTGGCCGACCGGATCCTCCGCGGCGTCTTCGACGGCGACTTCGCGGTGGCACTGGACCGCGCCGCGGCGTTCTGCCGCGTGAGCGCCTCCGGAGCCGTCTCGGTCGCCGACGACGTGGAGCCGGTGAACCCCGCCCGGGCGAGCGAGCTGACCACCCGCGCCCTGCGCCTCTCGACCACCGCGGCCGAGCTCGTGAGCTGCGCGCGGCTGTGGCGGAGCGACTCCCTGGAGTGACGCGCAACCCGCGTTCACCCATTGCGAACGCCGCTCGCCGCCACCGCGGAGGCCTTTGGTAGACTGGCGGAAGCCGGATCGCAGTAACCCCGGGCTCCACTTATAGCCGCTTCGAGCGGCCTCGCGCCGAGAGGCGTTCCTGCGGTCCGGCCCCTTCTCTGCTCGCATCGAGGCCACGGTGCGCGAGGCGAGGGCCCAGGAGGAGTCGATCCTCGCCCGAGTCCCCACAGACAGGCGCCAGCGGAATGAAGAACAGCAGAGCTCTCCGGATCGGCGCGCGCGTCTGGGCGGGGACGGGGCTGCTGGTCGTCGCCGCCCTCTACCTCCTCGCCGCGCCGAGCGTCGACGACGCGGAGGGCGCCCAGTTCGCCGCGGGGGTCTCGCTCTCGCAGGGCACGGTGATGCGCGTCCTCGCGGTCCTCGACGTGCTCGCCGGGCTCTGGGTCCTCATCCGCCCGCGCAGCTATCCGGGCATCACCGCTGCGGCGGTGGCCGTGATCTCGCTCTGGCTGGCCCCCCGGCTGGGCGACCCCGCGCTCGTGCCGATCGGCACGTTGGCGCTGGATGTCCGATTCGTGACGCACCCGATCGAGGTGTCGGTCGTCGTTGCAGGCCTGGCCGTGACAGCCTTCTGGATGACGCGGAATCTTTCAGCCCGGGCGCGGGCGAGGCGGGGCTGATGACGGACGACACCACAGCGGAGGCGGCTGTCCTCCTCGAGCGCATCGCCGGGGGAGAGCAGGCCGCGTTCGCCGCGCTCTACGACCAGATGGCCGGCCGGGTCCTCGGCCTGATC
Source organism: Rathayibacter sp. AY1D9 (assembly GCF_002932395.1). NCBI lineage: Bacteria > Bacillati > Actinomycetota > Actinomycetes > Micrococcales > Microbacteriaceae > Rathayibacter > Rathayibacter sp. AY1D9. Next base: position 40,619 of record NZ_PSVQ01000021.1, on the reverse strand, counting down.
ATCCGCGTCCTCGTCGACCGCTCCCAGTCCGAGGAGGTGGCCCAGGAGGTCTTCCTCGAGATCTGGCAAACCGCTGGGCGTTTCGCTCCGAATAAAGGAAGCGCGACGACCTGGATCCTCACGATGGCACACCGCAGGGCCATCGACAGGGTCCGCGCGGCTCAAGCCGGCCGTGATCGGGACATGCGCATCGGAATCCGAGACCTCGGACGCGACTACGACCAGGTCTCCGAGCAGGCGGAGGTGTCCCTCGAGCACGAGAAGGTCGCGGCCGCCATGGGCCGCCTGACGGAACTGCAGCGGCAGGCGCTGCAGCTCGCTTACTACGGCGGATACTCGCACAGCGAGATCGCGGGGATCCTGCAGTGCCCCGTGGGAACCGTCAAGACACGCCTGCGTGACGGAATGATCAGACTTCGAGAAGAGATGGGGGTGGCCCTGTGAACGATGTGCGACTCCCCGACGGGATGGACGACCCGCGCGATCTCGCGGCGGGTCACGCACTGGGCATCCTGACGCCCGAGGAGCAGGAGCGCTACGAGCGCTTCCTCTCCGAGCACCCGGAGGCGCGCGGCGAGGCCGACGCGTTCGCCGAGGTGGCGGAGGCGCTGGTCGCCGACGCACCCGCCGTGGAGCCCTCGCCGGGCTTCAAGGCCGACCTGATGGCGCTCATCGCCACCACTCCGCAGCTGCCGCTGGAGGAGCCCGACGAGGACCACGAGGCGCCCGCCGCGCCCCGTCTTGTCCCCGTCGCCTCCGAGGGCGAGCGGAGCGGTCCGACGGCTCGCCGGGACGGTGGCGGCAGCGCCGCGAACCGCGCACGGAGCCGCTGGTTCGCCCGCCCCGCGGTCTACCTCTCGGCGGCCGCGGCCGCCGCGGTGATCGTGGTCGGCGGAGTGACCCTTCCGCCGCTGCTCTCGTCCGGCCCCGGCCAGACGCAGCAGCAGACGGCTCTGGAGCAGATCCGCAGCGCCCCCGACGCGCAGGAGACGACCGGCACGGTCGCCACCGGCGAGCAGGCGACGCTGGTCTGGTCGAGCTCGCTCGGCCGCTCCGCCCTCGTGGTGGACGACCTGGCGCCGCTGCCGGAGGACAAGACCTACGAGCTCTGGTACATCGGCTCATCCGGTCCGGTCGCCGCAGGGACGTTCGACGGGGGAGAGGGCAGCACCGTGGCCCCGCTCGAGGGGAGCCTGACCGAGGGCGGAGTCGTCGCCGTGACGGTCGAGGACGCCGGCGGCTCGCCGACTCCGACCACCGATCCGATACTGGCGATCGACATCGCCTGACGGCCCGAGAACGAGAAGAGCCGCACTCCCATGACGGAGTGCGGCTCTTCTCGTTCCCGGAGGGAACGCGGTGGAACGAGAGCGAGCCGCGACCCCGGAGGGACGCGGCTCGCTCTCGTCTGCGGCGGATCAGCCGAAGCGGCCCGAGACGTAGTCCTCGGTCGCCTGGACGGACGGCCGCGAGAACATCGTCGCGGTGTCGTCGTACTCGATGAGCTTGCCCGGCTTGCCGGTGCCCGCGATGTTGAAGAACGCGGTGCGGTCCGAGACGCGCGAGGCCTGCTGCATGTTGTGGGTCACGATGACGATCGTGTAGTCGTTCTTGAGCTCCTCGATGAGGTCCTCGATCGCGAGGGTCGAGATCGGGTCGAGGGCGGAGCAGGGCTCGTCCATCAGGAGGACGTCGGGGGAGACGGCGATGGCGCGGGCGATGCACAGACGCTGCTGCTGGCCGCCGGAGAGACCGGAGCCCGGCTTGTCGAGGCGGTCCTTCACCTCGTTCCAGAGGTTCGCGCCCTGGAGCGAGCGCTCGACGAGCGCGTCCGCGTCCGACTTCGAGATGCGGCGGTTGTTGAGCTTCACGCCGGCCAGCACGTTGTCCCGGATGGACATCGTCGGGAACGGGTTGGGGCGCTGGAAGACCATGCCCACCTGCCGGCGGACCTGCACCGGGTCGACGCCCGGGCCGTACAGGTTGTTGCCGTCGATCAGGACCTCGCCCTCGACGTGCGCGCCGGGGATGACCTCGTGCATGCGGTTGAGCGTGCGGAGGAAGGTCGACTTGCCGCAGCCGGACGGGCCGATGAAGGCGGTGACCGTGCGGGGCTCGATGGCGAGCGAGACGCCCTCCACCGCGAGGAACTGGCTGTAGTAGACGTTGAGGTCGTTGACCTCGATGCGCTTGGACATTGCTTCCTTCGGGGATTCCGGCCGGAGCCGAGTGGTGGGTGTCAGCGGCCGAGCTTGGGGGCGAAGATCTTCGCGATCAGGCGGGCGACCAGGTTCAGCGCCATGACGATCAGGATGAGGGCCAGCGCGCCGGTCCAGGCCCTGTTGAGGAACGCCTCGGCGTCGGGGCCCTGGTTCGCGTACTGCGTGTAGACGAAGACCGGGAGGGTCATCATCCGCTCGCTGAAGAGGTCGTAGTTCATCGACGCGGTGAAGCCGGCGACGATGAGCAGCGGGGCGGTCTCGCCGATGACGCGGGCGATCGCGAGGGTGATGCCCGTCGTGATGCCGGCGATGGAGGTCGGCAGCACGATCTTGACGATGGTCAGCCACTTCGGCACGCCGAGGGCGTAGGACGCCTCGCGCAGCTCGTTCGGGACCAGCTTCAGCATCTCCTCCGACGAGCGGACGACCACGGGGATCATCAGCACGGCGAGGGCGATCGAGCCGGCGAAGCCCATCCGGACGCCGGGGCCGAGGAGCAGCGCGAAGAGCGCGTAGGCGAACAGGCCCGCGACGATGGAGGGGATGCCCGTCATCACGTCGACGAAGAAGGTGATCGCCCGGGCGAGGTGGCCGCGGCCGTACTCGACGAGGTAGATCGAGGTGAGCAGGCCGATCGGCACCGAGATCAGCGCGGCCATGGCCGTGATCTCGAGCGTGCCGATGATCGCGTGGAGGGCGCCGCCGCCCGCGTCGATGACGTTGCGCATCGACGAGGAGAAGAAGAGCGGATCGAACCGCGCGACTCCGTTGGAGACGACCGTGTAGAGCAGGGAGATCAGCGGGAGCAGCGCGATGATGAACGCGGTCGCGACCAGCGAGGTCACGAGGCGGTCGACAGCCTTGCGGCCGCCCTCGACCAGGCGCGAGACCACGTAGATGGCGACGTCGAAGAGGACGGTGCCCCAGAAGATCGCGCCGACGAGGCTGAAGTCGTTCATCATGCCGGCCGCCTGGAGGATCAGGAAGACGGCGGCGAACACGACCCAGCTGCCGACGAGCAGCATCCAGGGGGTGCCCTTGGGCAGCTTGCCCGCCTGCAGCGAGAAGGGCATCGACGAGGTGGCGGCGGACATCAGTTGGCTCCCGAGAAGGCCTTGCGGCGGTTGACGATGAACCGCGCGACCGAGTTCACGACGAGGGTGATGACGAAGAGGATGAGGCCCGAGGCGACGAGGACGTTGACGCCGACTCCGCTCGCCTCCGGGAACTGCAGCGCGATGTTCGCGGCGATGGTGTTCGAGTTCTGCGAGGTGAGCAGGAGGAAGGAGACGACCGTCGCAGGCGAGAGCACCATCGCGACGGCGAGCGTCTCGCCGAGGGCCCGGCCGAGGCCGAGCATGGCGGCCGAGACGATGCCCGGGGCGCCGAAGGGCAGGACGGCCATGCGGATCATCTCCCAGCGGGTCGCGCCGAGCGCGAGCGCCGCCTCCTCGTGCAGGCGCGGGGCCTGGAGGAAGATCTCGCGGCAGACCGCGGTGATGATCGGGATGACCATGACGGCCAGCACCACCGAGGCGGTGAGGATCGTCTTGCCGGTGCCCGACGCCTGGCCGCCGAAGAGCGGGAACCAGCCGATGTTCACGTTGAGGAAGAGGTAGAAGGGCTGCACCATCGGCGCCAGCACGGTCGCGCCCCAGAGGCCGAAGACCACCGAGGGGACGGCGGCGAGGAGGTCGACCACGTAGCCGAGGGCCATCGCGATGCGGCGCGGCGCGTAGTGCGAGATGAAGAGGGCGATCGCGATCGAGAGCGGCAGGGCGATCACCAGGGCGATCACCGCCGACCAGACCGTGCCGAACACCAGCGGGCCGACGTAGGCCCAGAAGCTCGTCGCGTCGCCGGGGAGGCTGCCGGCCGGCGCGGTGAACGCGGGGATCGACTGCGCGATGAGGAAGATCGCGACGGCGGCGAGGACGAGGAGGATGAGGGAGCCGGCGGCGACGGTCGAGATCGAGAAGACCCGATCTCCGACACGCACCTTCGCCTTCGGGCGGACGACGGTCTCAGTTGCCATTCCAGGGGACTCTCTTCAGACGAGGGGGTTCGGCGGGGCGCACAGGGAGATGCTAGGGCTCGGAGGGGCGTCCGGTGGGTCGAGCCCGGCACAGGCGGGGCCCGTCCCGCGGATCGTGCTGCGAGACGGGCCCTGCCGGTGGGACTACTTGATCGACTCGATCGCGGTGGCGACGGTCGAGGCGAGCTCGGAGCTCAGGGGAGCGGAGCCGGCCTGAGCGGCGGCGGCCTCCTGGCCCTCCTCGCTCGCGACGTAGGAGGCGAAGGACTTGACGACCTCGCCCTTGTCGGCGTCCGCGTACTCCTGGCACACGATGAGGTAGCTGACCAGGACCATCGGCCAGGCGTCCGCCTCGGTGCCGGTGCGGTCGATCTTGATCGCGAGGTCGTTGTCCTCGCGGCCGTCGGCGATGGGCGAGGCGGCGACGACCGCCGCGGCTCCGTCGGCCGAGATGGTCGAGAACGCGTCGCCGACCTTCAGCTGGGCCATGTCCATGCCCTGGGCGCCGGACTCGTCGGCGTAGCCGATCGTGTTGGTGCCGTTCTTGACCGCGTCGACGACACCCGAGGTGCCCTTGGCGCCGTCACCGCTCTGGTACGGGAAGGTCTGCGCGGCGGGAGCGTCCCAGACGTCGCTCGCGGTGGCCGCGAGATAGTCGGTGAAGTTCTGCGTGGTGCCCGAGTCGTCCGAGCGGTGCACGGAGGTGATGTTCGCCGACGGGAGGGTCGCGTCGGGGTTCAGGGCCTTGATCTCCGGGGCGTCCCAGGAGGTGATGGTGCCCTTGAAGATGCCAGCGATGGTGGCCGCGTCGAGCTTGAGCTCGTCGACGCCCTCCACGTTGAAGATGACCGCGATCGGCGAGATGTAGACCGGGAGGTCGATCGCCTTGGTGTCGGGGGCGCAGGCGGCGAAGGTGCCTGCGAGCTCCTCGTCCTTGAGCGCGGAGTCGGAGCCGGCGTAGTCGGCGGCGCCGTCGATGAAGTTGGTGCGGCCGGCGCCGGAGCCCTGCGGGTCGTAGTTGACCGTGACCTCGGGGTTCGCGGTCTGGAACGCGGCGGCCCAGGTGGTCTGCGCGGTGCCCTGAGCGGACGAGCCGATCCCGGTGATGGTGCCGGAGAGCGTGGAGGTGGTGGCGGAGCCGGAGCTGCCGCCTGCGGCCGGTGCCTCGTTGGCAGCGCAGGAGGTCAGCGTGATCGCTGCGACGGCGGCGACGACGGCCGCCTGGCCGAGACGCGAGAATCTCACAAGTATCCCTTTCGGGTAGGAAAGCGTGGAAAACAGAACAGGGCCTGGTGCAGCCCGCGAGCGAGAGTACGGAGGGGTCGTGTCCTGGCACCGACCGCTCGGTGAACGCGCGGTGAACGGGTCCGCCTCGGGGATTGCGGAGCGACGGGGCGGCGGGGAAGGCGCGGTGCGTCCGGCGGGTCCCGGCGGCGCGACCGGCTTGGTGCGGACGGACCCGTCGAGCCGGTCACGCAGCGCGCCCGGGCGGTCAGGCCAACGGCGTGTGCGTCTCGATCGCTACGATGCCGGATCCGGGATGACCGGTGGAGAGGTGCACCACGGCGAAGCCCCCGGTCGGGAGCGCTGCCGCCTCGTCGAGGTAGGCGCCGAGAGGGGTCGCCGTGGCGAGGGCGATCTCGCGCAGGATCTCGGGGATCACCGGCCGGTGGCTGCAGAGGACGGCGGTGCGGCGGGCGCGGACCCGCTTGCCGACCAGGGCGCGGACGTCGGCGGTGCCCTGCTCGTGCGCCTCCTGGCTGAGGTCGTCGCGCAGCTTGACCGGCTTCCTGACCAGACCGGACAGCGGGGCGATGGTCGACCGGCAGCGCTTGGCGGTGCTCGAGACGAGGCGGCGCGGGCGCCAGGCGGCCACGGCCTGAGCGGCGGCAGCGGCCTCGACCCGGCCGCGCCCGGTGAGGCGGCGGGTGGAGTCGCGGCCGTCCCAGGAGGAGGCGGGCACCGCCTTCGCGTGCCGCAGGACCACGATCGCGAAGGTCTCGAGCGCACCGCGTGCGGCTATCCGGGCGAACTCGTCGACGATCGTCACGTCGTGCGGATAGGTCAGGTAGCTCCGGGCCCGCTTGAGCGTCACCCACTCGAGCGCCTCGACCTCGTCGTTCGGGAGGAAGTCGGACGCCAGGACGGCCTTCTCGGTCACCTGCGCCGCCCAGTAGTAGACGGCCTTCGGGCGCCCGCTCGGCAGCGTGTACTCGGTGCACCCCAGCGGCACCCCGAGCGCCACCGAGAGCCCGGTCTCCTCGCGGATCTCGCGGACCGCGGTCTCCGGGAGGGACTCGCCCGCGTCGACCTTGCCCTTGGGCAGGCTGACGTCCCGGCGGTGCGGCCGGTGGATCACGAGGATGTGCGGGCGGCCCTCGATGATCCGCCAGCACACCGCTCCTGCTGCGTAGACGGTGCCCGTCACGGGCGTCAGCGGCTGGAGGCCCGGTTGGCGGACCGTGTCGCCGCGCGCTTGCGATGGGTGATGTGCTGCATCAGCTGGTTCTGGAGGTCGGCGAGCGGAGCGCCCTCCTCGTCGAGGTGGTGCCGCGTCCAGTCGCCGTCCGGGCCGAGCCACCAGGAGGCGGTCCGCTCGTCCATCGCCCGCTCGAACATGTCGTCGATCTCGCTGAGGTGCGCCGGCTCGACGATCCGCACCAGAGCCTCGACGCGGCGGTCGAGGTTGCGGTGCATCATGTCGGCGCTGCCGATGAAGACGTCCGGCTCGCCGCCGTTGACGAAGCTGAAGATGCGGGAGTGCTCGAGGTAGCGGCCGAGGATCGAGCGCACGCGGATGGTCTCGGAGAGCCCCTCCTGGCCTGGCTTCAGCCCGCAGATGCCGCGCACCCAGACGTCGACCGGCACGCCGGCCTGGCTGGCGCGGTAGAGCGCGTCGATCACGGACTCGTCGACGATCGAGTTGACCTTGATCCGGATGCCCGAGGGCCGCCCCGCGCGGGCGTTCTCGGTCTCGGCGGCGATCCGCTTGAGCAGGCCCTTCCGCAGGTGGCGCGGCGCGACGAGCAGGCGCTTGAACTTCTTCTCGATCGCGTAGCCCGAGAGCTCGTTGAACAGACGCGTGAGGTCCTTGCCGACCTCGGGGTCGGCCGTCAGGAGTCCGAGGTCCTCGTAGATGCGCGAGGTCTTCGGGTTGTAGTTGCCGGTGCCGATGTGGGAGTAGTGGCGGAGCACTCCGCCCTTCTCCTGGCGGATGACGAGCGCGAGCTTGCAGTGGGTCTTCAGCCCGACGAGCCCGTAGACCACGTGCACGCCCGCCTTCTCGAGCTTGCGCGCCCACGAGATGTTCGCCTGCTCGTCGAAGCGCGCCTTGATCTCGACCAGGGCGAGCACCTGCTTCCCCGACTCGGCCGCGTCGATGAGCGCCTCGACGATGGGGGAGTCGCCGGAGGTGCGGTAGAGCGTCTGCTTGATCGCGAGCACGTCCGGATCGGCCGCCGCCTGCTCGAGGAACGACTGCACGCTCGTCGCGAAGGACTCGTAGGGGTGGTGCAGGAGCACGTCGCCGCGGGAGACCGCCTTGAAGACGTCCTGCCGCTGGTTGGGCTCGCTGGGCGAGAGCTGCACTGCCGTCGTCGGGACGTGGTTGGGGTACTTCAGGTCCGGGCGGTCGATCTTCTGCAGGCTGAAGAGCCCGCTGAGGTCGAGCGGGGCCGGGAGCTTGTAGACCTCCTGCGTCGTGATGTCGAGCTCGCGGACCAGCAGGCCCAGCGTCTCGTCGTCCATGTCGTCGGTGACCTCGAGGCGGATGGGCGGGCCGAACCGGCGGCGCAGCAGCTCCTTCTCGAGGGCCTTGATCAGGTTCTCGGTCTCGTCCTCGTCGACCTCGACGTCCTCGTTGCGCGTCACCCGGAACACGTGGTGGTCGAGGATCTCCATGCCGGGGAACAGGTCGTCCAGCTGGTTGGCGATCAGGTCCTCGAGCGAGATGAACCGCATCGGCTCGCCCGGCGCCGCGACTCCGGCGATCCGCACGAAGCGGGGGAGCATCTGCGGCACCTTGAGGCGCGCGAACTCGACCTTCTGCGTCTTCGGGTTCCGCACCCGCACCGAGAGGTTGAGCGAGAGGCCGGAGATGTAGGGGAACGGGTGCGCCGGGTCGACCGCGAGCGGCATCAGCACCGGGAACACCTGGGCCGAGAAGTAGTCGTCCAGCACGGTGCGCTCGGCGTCGCTCAGCTCGTCCCAGCGGACGAGGTCGATGCCGCCGTCGCGCAGGGCGGGCTCGACGAGCTCCTTGAACGCTCGGGAGTGGCGCTGCTGCAGCAGGTGCGCCTTCTCCGAGATGTCGGTCAGCACGTCGACCGGCACGCGGCCGATGTTCGTCGGCAGGGCGAGCCCCGTGAGGATGCGGCGCTTGAGGCCGGCGACCCGGACCATGAAGAACTCGTCGAGGTTGGACGAGAAGATCGCCAGGAAGTTCGCCCGCTCGAGCGCCGGAACCAGCGGATCCTCCGCGAGCTCGAGCACGCGCTGGTTGAACGCGAGCCAGCTCAGCTCCCGGTCGAGGTAGCGGTTGTCGGGGAGGAGCGGGTCCGAGTGCTCCTCCTCGTCGTCGAAGTCGTCGTCGAGGTCATCGCTGAGACCGTCTTCGAGAAGCAGGTTGTCGCCGTCCATGCGACCATCCTGGCACCGCGCCCGTCCGCTCCGCGCCGCCGCTCGTGAATGCCGGATGAACGGGGCCGGGGGAGGCCCTGTGGAGGAGTGCCGGCTCAGCGCAGCGGCGCGGCGCGCTGCAGGTACTGCACGTCGACGGAGGCGTCCGTGAACCCGAGCGAGCGGTAGAGCGCCACCGCCGACCGGTTCTCGGCCTCGACGTAGAGGTCGGCCGCGGTGCAGCCGCGCTCGAGCATCCGCGCGAGCCCGGCGTTCAGCAGGGTGCGGCCGAGTCCCCGTCCGGCCGCCTCGGGGGCGACCCCGAGGACGTAGATCTCGCCGGTCGTCGATCCGGGCTCGATCTTGAGCCAGTCGTATCCGAGGAGCGTTCCGTCGACGTCGCGGAGCAGGAGGAAGTCGCCCTCGTCGAACCACGGCTCGGCGCGGCGGGCCGCCAGGTCCTCCTCCGTCATCCGCCCCTGCTCGGGGTGCGCGGCGAAGATCCGCGCGTTCAGGGCGATCCACTCGGCCGGAGCGAGGTCGCGGGCGTCCGAGAGGACGACGCCCTCGGGGACGCGGACCTCGGGGGCGGCGAGCGGCTCGAGCTCGAGGTGCAGGAGGGTGCGAACCGGTGCGAAGCCGTGGGAGGCCGCGAGGGCCCGGGCGGCGGGGTGGTCGCCGTGCGCCCAGGCGAGCAGGCCCGTCCGGCCGCTCGCGAGGACCTGCTCCAGGGTCGCGGTGCCGAAGCCGACCCCGCGCCACTCCGGATCGACGACGAACTCCAGCTCGCCCTGCCCGAGGATCGCCGCCGCCACGACCACGTCCGCGCGCAGCCCCACGAGGAGGGTGCGCGAGCCGGCCCGGGCGTCGACGAGCGTCTGGTCGCTGAAGGGGGGCTGGTGGTCGAACCAGGCGGCGCGCCCGATCAGGTGCTCGAGGCCGGCCGCCACCGCGGGATCGGCCAGGTCCTCAACGGACAGGTTGAGCGACTCGCTCATTGTCCTCTTCGTACACGTTGAAGCGGTATCCGACGTTGCGGACCGTGCCGATCAGCGACTCCAGGTCGCCGAGCTTCGCGCGGAGGCGCCGCACGTGCACGTCGACCGTGCGGGTGCCGCCGAAGTAGTCGTAGCCCCACACCTCGCTCAGCAGCTGCTCGCGGGTGAAGACGCGCGAGGGGTGCGTGGCGAAGAAGCGGAGGAGCTCGAACTCCTTGAAGGTGAGGTCGAGCGGGCGCCCGTGCACCTTGGCGGAGTAGCTGGCCTCGTCGATCACGACGCCCGACGCCTGGATGCGCGAGGTCGACTGCTCCTGCGCCAGCCGGCCGATCACCAGGCGGATGCGGGCGTCGACCTCGGCGGGGCCGGCCGAGTCGAGGATGACGTCGTTGACGCCCCAGTCGGCCGAGACGGCCGTGAGCCCGCCCTCCGTGAGGATCAGGATGAGGGGGACGTTGATGCCCGTGGTCGTGAGGATCTTGCAGAGCGACTTGGCGCTGGCGAGGTCCTGCCGCGCATCGACCAGGATCAGATCGCAGCTCGGGGCGTTCACGAGCTGGGCGGGCTCCGCGGGGATCTGCCGGGTTCGGTGGCTGAGGAGCCCCAGTGCGGGGAGCACCTCGGCGCCTCCCGCCGAGGTCAGTATCAACAACTGCGCCACGGATCCTCCAGAACTGGTCTGCCCGCAATACTAGCGGCGGGCCGGGAGGGGCGTCCGCCTGGGGCACAATTGTCGGATGGGCAGGGATCGGGTGGGCATCGGAGTCGTCTGGGCGCTCGCACTCGCGGGCTCCGTGCTGACTCTGGCGATCGCCGCTCCGGAGTCCCGGCAGCTCTGGCTCGCGCTGACGTTCGGCGGCTGCGTGCTCGCGACCTTCGCGGTGCAGCTCGCCGTGGCCCGCGCCGAGGGGTACCTCCTCCGCGCGATGACGAGCATCGTCGGAGCGATGGCCGTGGTCGCGGTTGCGAGCGGGATCGCCCTCCTCCTCCCCGCCTGAGCGGTCGCGCCGTCCTGTCCCGAGCACCCGGATCCGCACCGCCTGAGCGGCCGCGTCCGCCCCGCCCCGGCGTCGGAGGCGGCGGGTAGGATGAGCGCATGCTTCTCGCCCTGGAACTCTTCTACCTCGGTCTGCTCGGGCTCGCCTCCCTCGCCATCGCGTGGGTCTCCGGCGTGGTCGTCTACAAGCTCTACCGCGGCCAGCGCTAGCCGCCGCCGGAGCCCGAGTGATCTCGCTTCCGTCGGGCCTGCCGCCCGAGCTCGTCCCCCTGTCCTGGCTGCTCGGCGTCTGGGAGGGCTCGGGCGTCATCGACTACACGATCGGCGACGACTCCGTCCAGGCCGAGTTCGGCCATCGCATCAGCTTCAGCTACGACGGCCTCCCGTACCTCAACTACAACTCCTACACGTGGCTGATCGAGGAGGGCGCCGAGGAGGCGCCCCGGCCGCTGGTCACCGAGACCGGCTACTGGCGCCTCAGCCGCGCTCTGACCGACTCCGACGCCGGCCCGGGAATGCTGCCCGGCCGCGGCGCACCCGCCTTCCCCGACGCGGAGTCCGTCGAGACTCTGCGCAACGCCGCCGGCGGGTTCGACATCGAGGTCTCGCTCGTGCACCCGGACGGGGTCAGCGAGCTCTACCTCGGTCAGGTCAAGGGGCCGCGGATCGACCTCGCGACCGACGCGGTGATGCGCACCGCCGCGGCGAAGGACTACGCCGCCGCCACGCGCCTCTACGGCCTGGTCGACGACCACCTGCTCTGGGCGTGGGACATCGCCGCGCTCGGCCAGGGCCTGCGGACCCACTCCTCCGGACGGCTCGCCCGTGTCGACTGACGCGCCCTCCCCGCTCCTGGCCGCCCCGGGCGCCGTCGCGACGACGAGCGCCGCCGAGCCCGGCGTCGCCGCCCACTACGGCGAGCCCTTCCGCGAGCAGCGCGCTCTCGCCGCGGGCACCGCGCTCGTCGACCTCTCCGGCCGCGGCGTCGTGACCGTCACGGGGCCGGACCGCCTCACCTGGATCGACTCGCTCACCAGCCAGGCCGTCTCGCGCCTCGCTCCCGGCGCGTCCGCCGAGACGCTCCTGCTCGACCCGACCGGCCGGATCGAGCACGTCATCCGCCTCGTCGACGACGGCGAGACCGCCTGGCTCCTGCTCGACCGCGACGAGACGGCCGGCCTGGCCGCCTGGCTCGACCGGATGCGCTTCATGCTCCGCGTCGAGGTCGCCGACCGCACCGACGACTTCGCGACCCTCGCCGTCCTCGGCGACGGGCCGGCCCTGACGCTCGCCCTGTCCCTGGCCGAGGAGCCCGTCGTCTGGAGCGACCCGTGGTCGCTGGTCCAGCCGGGCGGCTGGCAGTACGCGCTGACCACAGAGCACCCCGGGGCCTCCTGGGAGCTCCGCGAGGTCCTGGTCCCGCGAGCGGCCCTCGAGGCCCTCGCGGAGACGGCCGTCGGGGTGGGAGTGGCCCTCGCCGGGGTCGACGCCCTCGAGGCCCTGCGCATCGCCGCCTGGCGCCCGCGCCACGCGACGGAGGTCGACGAGCGGTCCATCCCGCACGAGCTCGACCTCCTCCGCTCGAGCGTGCATCTCGCCAAGGGCTGCTACCGGGGCCAGGAGACGGTGGCGAAGGTGCACAACCTCGGGCACCCGCCGCGGCGCCTGGTCCTGCTGCAGCTCGACGGCTCCGACTCGGTCCTCCCCGCCCACGGCGACGTCGTCACGGCGCTCAAGGGCGGCGAGCCGGTCGAGGTCGGCACGGTCACCTCCAGCGCCTGGCACTACGAGGACGGACCGGTCGCCCTCGCGGTCGTCAAGCGGAGCGTCCCGGTGGACCTCGAGCTGACCGTGCTGGCCGGCGACTCGCGCGTGGCCGCGGCCCAGGAGGTCGTGGTCCCGCCCGGAGCCGGAGCGGAGGCGGGAGTGCCCCGCCTGCCCCGCCTCGGGGCGACGACCAGGTAGGCCACGCCGTGGTGGCCGCACGTCCCGCCGAGCGGGGCCGGGCGGCCGAGCGGCTGCGCGGTCTCGTCCGGACCCCCGAGCTGAGTCCCGCGCGCGCCCTCGCCCGCGCGGGGGCGTCGCTCCCCGCCGTGCTGCAGATCGTGCTCGCGGCGACCCTCGCCTACTCCGTCGCGCACTTCCTCCTCGGGCACCCCGCGCCGGTGCTGGCGCTGACGGCCACGATCTCGAGCCTCGGCATCGCGCGCGACACCCGCCCCAAGCAGGTGGCCGAGACAGCGACGGGGATGCTCATCGGCATCACGGCCAGCGAGGTCCTGCTCCTGCTGTGGGGGAGCGGCGTCTGGCAGCTCGCCGTCGTCCTCGCGATCGTCTTCACGCTCGGCCGGGCCCTCTCGCCCTCGCCGGGGTTCGCGGTGGCCGCCGGGACCCAGGCGATGCTGGTGATGGTCCTCCCTGCGCCGGACGGAGGCGTCTTCACCCGGAGCGTCGACGGCCTGATCGGCGGGCTCGCGGCGCTGCTCTGCACGGCGATCGTGCCCCGCCCGCCGCTGCGCACAGCGCGGGCCGAGGCGCACCGGCTCCTCACCGCGCTCAGCCGGACCGTGGAGGAGCTGGCCGAGGCGCTCCGCCGGGGCGACTCCTCGGCGTCCACCGCAGCCCTCGAGCGGATCCGCGGGACGCAGCCGGTCATCGACGGCTGGACCGCGGCGCTCGACTCCGCGACCGGCGTCGCCCGGATCTCGCCGTTCGTCCGCCGGCACCGCGGCGAGCTCTCCCGCCAGGCCGTGATGCTGTCCGCGCTGGACCTCGCGACCCGCAACCTGCGCATCGTCGCGCGCCGCACCGACTTCCTCGTCCGGGACGGCGCCCCGCGGCCGGAGCTCGCCGGAGCGGTCGCCGCCCTCGGCCCGGGCATCGCGCTGCTCGGCCGCGCGGTCGCCGATCCGTCGGTGCTCGCCCTGGCGCGTCAGGACATCGTGCTGCTCGCGACCACGCTCGACCCCCAGCGGCTGATCCCGGAGGCGCGCCTCGCCGAGAAGACGGTGCTCGTCCTGCTCCGCCCGCTCGTCGTCGACCTGCTCACGGCGACCGGCGCCGCTCCCGCCGAGGCGCGGGCCGCCCTGCCCCCGCTCGCCTAGGGCTCAGGAGGTCCGGTGCTCAGTCGGGCGCTCAGGAGGAGGGGGCGACCGCCTCCCACGCGACCGTCACCTCGCCCAGGCGCCAGCGCCGCGGCCCGCCGAGGACCGGCCACTCCGGCCGGAGGTCCCGGACCGCCGCGATCCAGCGCTGACCCGGACCGTAGACGGCGAGAGGGGCGTTCAGCGTCCACGCCCGCTCGAGGGAGGAGAGGAAGGCGTGCACGCCCTCGCCGGGCACGTTGCGGTGGATGAGGGCCTTCGGCAGGCGCTCGGCCGCCGTCATCGGCGAGGGGATCGCCGCGAGCCGGAGCGAGAGGGTCAGCGAGCGCGGGCCCTCCCGGCCGACCTCGATCCAGGTGCAGATGCGGCCGATCTCGTCGCAGGTGCCCTCGACCAGGACGCCGTCGGGCTGCAGACGGTCCGTCATCGTCGCCCAGGCTCCCTCCACCGCGTCCTCGTCGTACTGGCGGAGCACGTTGAAGGCGCGGATGACGCCCGCCCGCCGCCCCGCGGGCAGGGGCACCTCGAAGCCGCCGCGCTCGAAGCGCACGCGCGCGTCCGCGGGGAACGGCGTGCCGCCCTCCCTCACCCGGGCGAGCTGGCGCCGAGCGGTGTCGACCCGTGCGGGCTCGATCTCGAGGCCGAGCACCTCGACGTCGGGCGCGGCCCGGACGAGCCGGCGGTGCAGCTCGAGCGTGGTGACCGCGCTCGCCCCGAAGCCGAGATCGACGACGAGCGGGGAGGCGGTGCTGCGCAGGACGGGCAGCTCGGCGAGCCGGCGGTCGACCCGGCGGAGGCGGTTCGTGCCCGTCGTTCCGCGGGTGACGGCTCCGATGGGCATGCTCTCCAGCGTATCCGCGGGCGAGGGGGCCGCCTCTAAGCTGGACGCATGTCCGAGACCTACACCCTCATCCTCGTGCGCCACGGCAACAGCGAGTGGAACCAGAAGAACCTCTTCACCGGCTGGGTCGACGTGCGCCTGACCGAGCAGGGAGTCGCGGAGGCCACCCGCGCCGGCGAGCTGCTGACCGAGGCGGGCCTGCACCCCGACATCGTCTACACGTCGCGCCAGACGCGTGCGATCCAGACCGCCAACATCGCCCTCGAGGTCGCCGACCGCCTGTGGATCGACGTCAAGCGCTCCTGGCGCCTCAACGAGCGCCACTACGGCGCCCTGCAGGGCAAGGACAAGGCGCAGACCCTCGCCGAGTACGGCCCCGAGCAGTTCCAGACCTGGCGCCGCTCCTTCGACGTGCCGCCGCCCCCGCTCGACGACGACGACCAGTACTCGCAGGCGCACGACGAGCGCTACGCCGACCTCGGCGACGCCCTGCCCCGCACCGAGTCGCTGAAGCTCGTGATCGAGCGGATGCTCCCGTACTGGGAGTCCGACATCAAGCCGGACCTCGCCTCGGGCAAGACCGTCATGATCACCGCGCACGGCAACTCCCTCCGCGCGCTGGTGAAGACCCTCGACGGCATCTCGGACTCGGACATCGCGGAGCTCAACATCCCGACCGGGATCCCGCTCGTCTACGAGCTGAACGAGGACTTCGAGCCCATCGGCGAGGCGCGCTACCTCGACCCCGAGGCCGCGGCCGCCGGTGCCGCCGCCGTCGCCGCCCAGGGCGCCAAGAAGTAGCACCGCGCCGCACGCGCGAACGGCCCGCCCGAGTCCTCGACTCCGGCGGGCCGTTCCCGTAGCCCCGGAGGCGGAGCGCACGGACACGTCCGGCCCGCAGGAGACGCTCGTTCCTGCGGGCCGGACGGTGAGACGGGCCGGAGCCCGAGGTGTCGACTAGGAGTAGTCGCCCGAGATCAGGTACTGGACCTTCTTGGCGATCGACACGGCGTGGTCGGCGAAGCGCTCGTGGTAGCGGCTGGCGAGGGTCGCGTCGACGGTGTCGGCGGCCTGGCCCTTCCACGCCTCGCTGAGCACCTTGTCGAAGACGCTGACGTGCAGCTCGTCGATCTTGTCGTCCTCGTCGCGGATCTCCTCGGCGATGCGCGGGTCCTGCGAGCGGAGCAGGTCGGTCAGCTTGTGTGCTACGACCACGTCGAGGCGGCCCATCTCGACGAACGTCGGACGCAGGCTCTTGGGGACCACCTTGTCGGGGAAGCGGTAGCGCGAGAGCTGGGCGATGTGCTCGGCGATGTCGCCCATCCGCTCGAGCGACGCGCTGATGCGCAGCGCCGAGACGACGATCCGCAGGTCGCGGGCGACCGGGTTCTGCCGGGCGAGGATGTCGATCGCGAGCTCGTCGAGGCTGATGGCCAGCTCGTCGATGCGCGCGTCGCTCGCGATGACCTCCTCCGCGAGGGTGACGTCGGAGTGGTTGAACGCCTGGGTCGCCTTCTCGATGGCGATCTCGACGAGTCCGGAGATCTCGACGAGTCGTTCCTGGACCTCGGCCAGCTCCTGCTGGAAAACTTCGCGCATCTGTGTTCGACCCTCTCTACGGCGCGCGCGGACGACGGCGCCGGATCTGCGGCGAGCACCTCGCACGCCGCTGCGACTGCACTCCGTGGGCGCAGGCGCAGTCATGATGACCACGGCAGGTTAACGGACGGTGCCGGGCGTTTGAACAGTACTCGACCCCCGGAGGATCGACGGGAGTCCGGTAGGGGGACGCCCGGTGGATGGTTAGCCTGGGTCCGTGGATTCGGGCTTGATCGTGGTTCTGTCGCTCGTTCTCGGTGTCGCGATCGGGATCCTTCTGACGACCGTGCTCACGCTCGCCGCCCGCCAGGGCCGCATCGCGCAGGACGTGATCTCGGTCGGGCTCCCCGAGGGGATCGAGGCGATCATCGACGCCGTCGGCTCGCCCGCCTTCGTGACCGACCCGTCTCACAACGTGCTGAAGGCGTCCACCCGCGCCGTCGCGCTCGGCCTGGTCTCGCAGGACACGCTGCTCCACCCCGACCTCGCCGCCATCGTCGACCGCGTCCGCCGCTTCGGCGACGACATCGTCCAGGACCTCGAGCTCGCGACCAGCCCGCTCTCCGACGCCGCCGTGACGCTCGTCGTCCACGCGACCCGCCTCGGCTCCCGCTACGTCCTCGTCATCGCCGAGGACCACACCGAGGCGCGCCGGCTCGAGGCCGTCCGCCGGGACTTCGTCGCCAACATCTCCCACGAGCTGAAGACCCCGATCGGCGCCGTCGGCCTGCTCGCCGAGGCCCTCGACTCCGCCGCCGACGACCCCCAGCAGGTGCGCCGCTTCGCGCACCGGCTGACCCAGGAGTCGCACCGCCTCGCGAAGATCACGCGCGAGATCATCGAGCTCTCCCGCCTCCAGGCCGCCGACGTCGCCGGCTCCGCCGAGATCATCCGCGTCGACGACGTCGTCACGGCGGCGCTCGAGACCACCCACGTCATGGCGGAGTCGCACGACGTCACCCTGGTCAAGGGCGGGATGAAGAAGGCCTACGTCGTGGGGCAGGAGAAGATGCTCGTCTCGGCGCTGCACAACCTCCTCGCCAACGCCATCCAGTACTCGCCCGCAGGCTCCCGCGTGGGCATCGGCGTCCGCTCCACCGGCGGAGTCGTCGAGATCGCCGTCACCGACCAGGGCATCGGCATCCCGGAGGAGGACCTCGACCGGGTGTTCGAGCGCTTCTACCGCGTCGACCAGGCCCGCTCCCGCCACACCGGCGGCACCGGCCTCGGCCTCAGCATCGTCAAGCACGCCGTGCAGAACCACGGCGGCGACGTCCGCGTCTGGTCCAAGCCCGGCCGCGGCTCCACCTTCACCATCCGGCTCCCCGAAGCCGACCCCGCCCGGACGCCCTTCGCGGCGACCGCCCCGATAGGAGAACACGCGTGACCAGCATCCTGCTCGTCGAGGACGAGAGCGCCCTCAGCGAGCCCCTCAGCTACCTGCTCGAACGCGAGGGCTACGACGTCACCGTCGCCGAGGACGGCAACCGCGCCGTCGCCGCCTTCGACGAGGGCGACTACGACCTGATCCTCCTCGACCTCATGCTGCCCGGCATGCCCGGCACCGAGGTCTGCCGCGAGATCCGCACCCGCTCCTCCGTCCCGATCATCATGGTCACCGCCAAGGACTCCGAAGTGGACATCGTCGTCGGCCTGGAGCTCGGCGCGGACGACTACGTCACCAAGCCCTACTCCACCCGCGAACTGCTCGCCCGCATCCGCGCCGTCCTCCGACGCCGCACCGAGGAGCCCGGCGAGGAGCGGATCGTCGTCGCGGGCCCCGTCCGCATGGACATCGAACGCCACACGGTCGAAGTCGACGGCGTCGAGACCCCGATGCCCCTCAAGGAGTTCGAGCTCCTCGAGATGCTCCTCCGCAACGCGGGCCGCGTCCTCACCCGCGGCCAGCTCATCGACCGCGTCTGGGGGAGCGACTACTTCGGCGACACGAAGACCCTCGACGTCCACGTCAAGCGCATCCGCTCGAAGATCGAGAAGACGCCGAAGGAGCCGGTGCTCCTGGTTACTGTCCGCGGCCTCGGCTACCGCTTCGACGCTTGATCGCGGGCCCTGGCGGGGCGATCTGCGGCGTTGTCGTCGGTTGCGATACCGCTGGTATCGCGCCCTCCTCCGCCTTGCAGCTCACCCCGCCAGGACCCGCGATCAACCCTGTGCTGGAGGGGTGAAGTGCGGGGCCGTCGCTGCGCGACGAGCCGCGGGGTGGGGCCGTCGCTGCGCGACGAGCCGTCGATGGTGGGGCCGTCGCTTCGCGACGAGCCGGGCGGGGGCGTCGCTCAGGGCGTGGTGCTCGAGTGGTCGGCGTATCAAGACCCGCGCAGCCGGACGTCGCCCGCCTGGTGGTCGAGTAGCCGGCGGAGCGGGTGTGTCGAGACCTGCGGGGACGACGAAGGGCCGCCCACCGGGGTGGACGGCCCTCGAGGGCGGAGGGGGCTACTCCGCGGCGGGAGCGTCGACGCCGGGCTCGGCGGTCGGAGTGGGGAGCGCGGTCCGGGCGGGGTCGGCCGTCGGGGTGACGGTCGGCGTCGCGGAGGGCGCGGGGGTCAGCGTCGAGTAGGCCTCGAGGGCGTTCGTCAGGACGGGGACGAGGAGCTCCTTGCCCTGCTCGGAGCCGTACTGGAAGTAGACGGGGAGCAGGCCGCCGGGGATTGTGTCGATGTCGTCCATCTGGACGGCCTCGGTGCTGTCGGGGCGGACCTCGGTACGGCCGGGGACGGCGTCGACGGTGTCGCTGGTGCGGCCCGCGGAGCCCTCGTACTGCACCTCGACGCTCAGCGCCTCATCGGTGGAGTTCACGAGCGTCACGATCAGGGTGCCGGCCTCGCCGTCGTCCGAGACGATCATCGCGTTGCGGATGGCGAGATCGCCGATCGTCGCGCCGACTCCGTCGCTCGGGTCGTAGATCTTGCGCGTCGCCTGCGGGGCGACGAGGTTGCAGCCGGCGGTAGCGAGGGCGACGCCGACCGCGAGAACGACGGATGCAGCGATACGCGCCTTCACAGGAACCTCCAGATCGTCGGCCCCGCTCGCCCCGGACAGGGCGACTTCACTGTGCACGAGCCGACACCAGGCTAGCGTAGCGAGCACCGCGGCTCCGCCCGTCCGGACTCCCTTCCCGCTCGGCGCGCATGGTAATCTGTCCGCCGCTGAAAGGACGTCGCATGCAGTTCGAGGTCGGAGAGACGGTCGTCTACCCCCATCACGGAGCCGCCACGATCGCCGAGGTGAAGACCCGGACGATCAAGGGCCAGGAGAAGACGTACCTGAAGCTCCGCGTCGCGCAGGGCGACCTCGTCATCGAGGTGCCCGCCGACAACGTCGACCTGGTCGGCGTCCGCGACGTCATCGGCCGCGAGGGCGTCGAGCGCGTGTTCGAGGTCCTGCGCGCCGAGGTCGTCGAGGAGCCGACCAACTGGTCGCGCCGCTACAAGGCCAACCTCGAGAAGCTCGGGTCCGGAGACGTCGTCAAGGTCTCCGAGGTCGTCCGCGACCTCACCCGCCGCGACCGCGACCGCGGCCTCTCGGCGGGGGAGAAGAGCATGCTCGCCAAGGCCCGCCAGATCCTCGTCTCCGAGCTCGCCCTGGCCGAGAAGACCGACGAGGACGCCGCCTCCGTGCTCCTCGACGAGGTCCTCGCATCCTGAACGGTCCGGCCGGCGCGCCGACCGCGGCCGTCGTCGTCGTCGCCGCCGGCAGCGGCACGAGGCTCGGCCGCGAGCGCCCCAAGGCCTACGTCGACTGCGCGGGGAGGACGATCCTCGAGCGCAGCCTGCGCACGGTGCTGCTGCTCGCGGAGCCGGTCCAGATCGTCGTCGTGGCTCCCGCCGCCCTCCTCGAGGAGACGGCCGCTCTGACGCACGCCGCCGGAGCCCCGGACGGCTCCGTCAGCGTCGTCGCCGGAGGCGCCAGCCGCCAGGAGTCGGTCGCTCGAGGGCTCCGGGCGCTCGGCCCGGCCGTCGAGACGGTGCTCGTGCACGACGCCGCCCGCGCCCTCACGCCCGTCGACCAGTTCGAGCGGGTGATCGCGGCGGTCCGGGAGACGGGCGGCGGAGTGATCCCGGGTCTGCCGGTCACCGACACGATCAAGCGCATCCGCGCCGACGGCGGGATCCTCGGCACGGTGGACCGCTCCGAGCTCGCCGCGGTGCAGACGCCGCAGGGCTTCCCGCGCGCGCTCCTCGACGAGGCCTACGCCTCGGCGGAGGAGGACTTCACCGACGACGCGGCGCTCCTCGCCTCGCGCGGCGGTCCCTCGATCGTCGTCGCCGGCGACCCGCTCGCCTTCAAGATCACCACCCCCTGGGACCTGGCCCGCGCCGAGCAGGTGCTCGCACCGCCGCCCGCCGTCGTCGTGCCGCGCGTCGGCATCGGCACGGACGTGCACGCGTTCGACGACGCGTCGCCGCTCTGGCTCGCCGGGCTCCACTGGCCGGGGGAGCGGGGCCTGTCCGGGCACAGCGACGGCGACCCGGTCGCCCACGCGATCTGCGACGCGCTCCTGGCGGCGGCGGGTCTCGGCGACATCGGCTCCCGCTTCGGCACGACCCACCCGCGCTTCGCGGACGCCCACGGCGAGGTCTTCCTCCGCGCGACCCGCGAGCTGGTGGAGGCCGCCGGCTTCGCCATCGGCAACGTCTCGGTGCAGCTCATCGGCAACCGCCCGAAGTTCTCGCCGCGGCGCGAAGAGGCGCAGAGGCTGCTCTCGGAGCTGCTCGGCGCACCGGTCAGCGTCGCCGCCACCACCTCGGACGCGCTGGGCTTCACCGGCCGGGGCGAGGGGGTCGCCGCGACCGCGACGGCACTCGTCCTCCCCACCCCCGCTGTCGCCCGGTAGTCCCCGGGCGGAGCCGCCGACCCGGCCGGGAGCGGTCCGCCCGGTAAACTCGCCCGCGTGACTCTGCGACTGCATGACTCGAAGGCCCAGGCCCTCGTCGATTTCGTCCCCCTCCGCGAGAACGAGGTCGGGATGTACGTCTGCGGACCCACCGTTCAGTCCTCGCCCCACATCGGGCACCTGCGCTCCGCCCTCGCCTACGACCAGCTGCGCCGCTGGCTGGCGTACCGCGGCTTCCAGGTCACCCTGGTGCGCAACGTCACCGACATCGACGACAAGATCCTCGCCATCGCCGAGGACGCGCGGCGTCGGGTGCCCGAGGGCGCGCCGGTCGAGCAGTGGTGGGCGCTCGCCTACCGCGTCGAGCTCGAGTTCACCGCCGCGTACACGGCCCTCGGCATCCTCCCGCCGACCTACGAGCCGCGCGCGACCGCGAGCATCGCCGAGATGATCACCCTCATCCAGACCCTGATCGAGCGCGGTCACGCCTACCCGGCGCCCGACGACTCCGGCGACGTCTACTTCGACACGCGGTCCTGGCCGGACTACGGCTCGCTCACCCACCAGCGCCTCGAGAGCATGGAGGCGGCGACCGACGCCGACCCGCGCGGCAAGCGCGACCCGCACGACTTCGCTCTCTGGAAGGGCGCCAAGGCGGAGGAGCCCGAGTCGGCCGCCTGGGCCTCGCCGTGGGGCGCCGGGCGCCCCGGCTGGCACATCGAGTGCTCCGCGATGTCGACGAAGTACCTCGGCACCCAGTTCGACATCCACGGCGGCGGGCTCGACCTGCGCTTCCCCCACCACGAGAACGAGCTCGCCCAGTCCAGCGCCGCCGGCCACGCCTTCGCCAGCTACTGGCTGCACAACGGTCTCGTGTCCGTCATCGGCCAGAAGATGAGCAAGTCGCTCGGCAACTCGGTGTTCGCCTCCGAGCTGCTCGAGGCGGCCCGCCCGCTCGTCGTCCGCTACTACCTCGGCTCGGCCCACTACCGCTCCACCCTCGAGTTCCACGACGGGGCCCTCGAGGAGGCCGAAGCGGCGCTGGAGCGGATCGAGGGCTTCCTCGAGCGCTCCCGCCGCCGCCTCGACGGCACGCGGTTCGCCGCGCTCGGCGAGCCGGTGGTCCCGGAGGAGTTCGCCGAGGCGATGGACGACGACCTGTCCGTCCCGCAGGCCATCGGCGTCCTGCACGAGACCGTGCGCGCCGGCAACGCCGCCCTCGACGCCGAGGACCTCGGCTCCGTCTCGGCCCTGCGCACCCAGGTGCTCGCGATGGCGGCCGTGCTCGGCATCGACCCGGAGGCGCCCGAGTGGGCGCGCTCCGACGACGAACCCTCGTACCGCGCGCTCAGCGTGCTGGTCGACCGCCTGGTCGCCGAACGCCAGACCGCGCGCGAGCAGCGCGACTGGGCGAGCGCCGACCGCATCCGAACCGATCTCGCCGCGGCGGGAATCACGATCGAAGACACCCAGACGGGTGCGCATTGGAGTCTCGATGGCGAATAAGCCCGGCCGCCCCGGAGCGGTCCGAAAGAAGAGCAAGGGCAAGGCCGTCGGTTCCGGCGGTCAGGGCCGTCAGGCCCTCGAGGGCAAGAAGCCCACGCCCAAGGCCGAGGACCGGCCCTACCACCCCGCAGGCAAGGCGAAGCTCGCGCGCGAGCGCTTCGTCGCCGCAGGCGGCAAGGGCCGCCCCGGCGGAGCCCTCTCCGCGGCCGCCCGCGGACAGGGGCGCCCCGCTCCGTCGCGCAAGCCCAAGAGCGGCGACGACTTCGAGATGGTGACGGGCCGGAACTCGGTCCTCGAGGCGTTGCGCGCCAGCATCCCGGCCACCACCCTCTACCTCGCGACCCGCATCGAGATGGACGACCGGGTCAAGGAGGCGCTCAAGATCGCCACCGCCCGCGGCCTTCCCGTGCTCGAGGTCATGCGCCCGGAGCTCGACCGCCTCGCCGGCCCCGACTCCGTGCACCAGGGCCTCGTGCTGAAGGTGCCGCCCTACGAGTACGCCCACCCGAGCGACCTGCTCGAGCGCAGCGTCTCCCGCGGAGCGGTCCCCCTCCTCGTCGCCCTCGACGGCATCACCGACCCGCGCAACCTCGGAGCGATCATCCGCTCCGTCGCCGCGTTCGGCGGCCAGGGCGTCATCGTCCCGCAGCGCCGCTCCGTGGGCCTCAACTCCGCCGCCTGGAAGACCTCCGCCGGAGCCGCCGCGCGCATCCCCGTCGCGATGGCGTCCAACCTCACCGCCATGATCAAGGACTTCAAGCGCGCCGGCGTCTTCGTCATCGGACTCGACGGCGACGGCGACGTGATGCTGCCCGGCCTCGAACTCGCCGACCGGCCGCTCCTCGTCGTCGTCGGCAGCGAGGGCAAGGGCCTCTCCCGCCTCGTCACCGAGCAGTGCGACGCCGTCGTCTCCATTCCGATCAGCTCCGCCACCGAATCCCTCAACGCCGGGATCGCGGCGTCGGTCGCGCTCTACGAGATCTCCAAACTCCGCTCCGCCTCCGAGTAGCGCGGGCGCTGGCACGGCGATCTGCGGCGTTGTCGTCGGGCGCGATACCGCCGGTATCGCTTCCTCCTCCGCCTTGCAGCTCACCGCGCGGGCGCCGGCGCGGCGATCTGCCGCGTTGTCGTCGGGCGCGATACCGCCGGTATCGCTTCCTCCTCCGCCTTGCAGCTCACCACGCCGGCACCCGCGCTACGGGTCTGGATGTCAGGGGCGCCGCCTGCGGCGAGCGAGCCGGGGGAATGCGAAAAGGGCCCGTGCTGATGGCACGGGCCCTCTTGCGGTGGTGGGGGGTCAGACGTTCTTCGTCCAGTCGACGTCGGCGTCCTCGTCGGTGAGCTCGGCGTCGCCGGACTCGTCGAGGACGAGGTTCGGGAGGGTCAGCGCCTCGGTGGGAGGAGCGATGACCGTCGCCTCGTCGCGGCGGTGACGCAGGATGTCGTTCACGTAGGCGGTGACCGCCTCCGCCAGGGGGACGTCGCGCGCCTGCTGCTGCGACATGAACCAGCGGTGCTCGAGCAGCTGGTGGAACATCTCGGCCGGCTCCAGGCGGCCCTTGAGATCACGGGGGATCGAGCGGATGACCGGCTCGAACACCTGCGCCAGCCACTCGTGCGCCACCATCTCCTCGTCCAGGCCCTGCTTGTCGTAGGTCGCCGTGTACGAGTCGAGGTCGTTGAGCAGGCGCCGCGCCTGGTTCTCCTGCGCGTCCAGCCCGGTGAGACGGAGCAGCCGCCGCTGGTGGTGGCCGGCGTCGACCACCTTCGGCTGGATGCGCACCGTCGACCCGGCCTCGTCGGTCTTGATCGCGAGCTCCTCGATGTCGAAGCCCAGCTCGTTCAGCCGGTTCACGCGGTCGTTGATCCGCCAGCGCTCCGACGTCGCGAACGACTCGGCACCGGTCAGCTCCTTCCAGAGGCTGCGGTACGCCGCGACGATGCCGTCGGAGACCGTGATCGGGTCGAGGTCGTCGTCGACGCGACCGCCGGCCTCGAGGTCGAGCAGCTCGCCGGCGATGTTGACGCGGGCGATCTCCAGATCGTTCTCGCGCTGGCCGTTCGAGAGGCCGCCCGAGTAGAGCTGCCCGGTCTCCGCATCGACCAGGTAGGCGGCGAAGGCGCCGGCATCGCGCCGGAAGAGAGTGTTCGAGAGCGAGACGTCGCCCCAGAAGAAGCCGATCACGTGCAGGCGGACCAGGAGGAGCGCCAGCGCGTCGACCAGACGGGTCGCCGTGTCCGGCCGCAGCGTCTGCGAGAAGAGCGCCCGGTAGGGGAGCGAGAACTTGAGGTGACGGGTGACCAGCACGGCGGGCAGGGCCTCGCCCTCGTCGTCGGTGCGGTTCGTGATCACCGCGCCCGGAACCACGCACGGCACGTCGAGGCGCTGCAGCGTCTTCAGCATCTCGTACTCGCGCCGCGACATCTCGGCGGTCGTCTCCTTGACGGCGACGACGTGACCGGAGAGGTGGGCGAAGCGGACCGTGTGCCGCGAGATGCCCTTCGGCAGGGCGGCGATGTACTCGTCGGG
Organism: Rathayibacter sp. AY1D9; assembly: GCF_002932395.1. Taxonomy (NCBI): domain Bacteria; kingdom Bacillati; phylum Actinomycetota; class Actinomycetes; order Micrococcales; family Microbacteriaceae; genus Rathayibacter; species Rathayibacter sp. AY1D9. The sequence goes on along the minus strand of NZ_PSVQ01000021.1, from coordinate 15,318 downwards.
CCAGTCGTCGAGCCGCAGGTTCCACGGCAGGTCGAGCAGGGCCGGGTCGACGGTGGCCGAGGTGATGTTCAGGGAGCCGGACATGGTGCGCCGTTCGTGTCGCGTGTCGGACGGTGGGGGAGCCGCAGACGACGCTGCCGCCGCCCTGGAGGGGACGGCGGCAGCGTGCGGTGCAGGAGGAGGCTCAGGAGAGGCGCTCGCCCGACTCCGCGTCGAAGATGTGCACGCGGTGGTTCGCGGTCACGTACACGCGGTCGCCCGCGGTGGGGTGCACGCGGCCGTCGACGCGCGCGACGATGTCGGTGCGGCGGCCCTCGACCTCGGTGTGGCCGTAGAGGTAGCCGTCCGAGCCGAGCTCCTCGATGAGGTCGACCTCGATCGGCAGTCCGCCGGGCTGGGTCGAGACGGTGACGTCCTCGGGGCGCACGCCGAGCGTGACGACCTTCTGGCTCGTCTTCGCGAGCGCCTCGCGGGCGATCGGGAGGACGGTGTCGCCGAACTTGACGCCGCCGTCGGTGACGTCCGCGTGGAACAGGTTCATCGCGGGCGAGCCGATGAAGCCGGCCACGAAGACGTTGTTCGGGTTCTCGTACAGGTCGCGGGGCGAGCCGACCTGCTGGAGGAGGCCGTCCTTGAGGACCGCGATGCGGTCGCCCATGGTGAGCGCCTCGGTCTGGTCGTGGGTGACGTAGACCGTGGTGATGCCCAGGCGGCGCTGCAGCGTGCCGATCTGGGTGCGGGTGGACACGCGGAGCTTGGCGTCGAGGTTCGACAGCGGCTCGTCCATGAGGAAGACCTGGGGCTTGCGGACGATGGCGCGGCCCATCGCGACGCGCTGGCGCTGGCCACCGGAGAGCGCCTTCGGCTTGCGGTTCAGGTAGGGCTCGAGGTCGAGCATCTTCGCGGCCTCGAGGACCCGCGCGGCGCGCTCGTCCTTGTTGACGCCGGCGATCTTGAGCGCGAAGCCCATGTTCTCGGCGACCGACATGTGCGGGTACAGCGCGTAGTTCTGGAAGACCATCGCGATGTCGCGGTCCTTCGGCGGAACGTCCGTGACGTTGCGGTCGCCGATGAGGATGCGGCCCTCGTTGACCTCTTCGAGGCCGGCGAGCATGCGCAGCGAGGTGGACTTGCCGCAGCCGGAGGGGCCGACGAGGACGAGGAACTCGCCGTCGCCCACCTCGAGGTTGAGCTTGTCGACGGAGGCGCGAGTGGCCCCGGGGTAGACGCGGGACGCGTGGTCGAAAGTTACGGACGCCATTGTTCTTGCTCCTTCACCGGCAGGTACGTGCCGGACGATCCGAGTGAATGGAAGTGATGGTCATCATCGCGTGGGCGACTCCGACCAACCGTCACAGTATGCCACGGGGCCGACAGTCGTCGGTCGGGCACCGCGTATCCGTCGTTTGGAGGTTTCCCAGGGCTCGCGCGTAGGATTCCGGCGAGTCGCGCCCGGCGACCCCCTTCTTCCCCCTCTCTCATTCGGAGCGTTCTTGTCATGACCACCGGCGGAGCCAATGACCGTCTCTCGAAGAACCAGCGACGAGAGGCCGCCCGAGAGAAGGCGCGCCGCCTGCGCGAGCAGCAGAAGCGCCGCGACCGCGTGAGCCGCTTCGCCCTGCAGGGCGGGCTCGCCGCCGTCGTGATCGCGGTCGTCGTGATCGTGGTCTTCGCCGTCACCTCGAGCATCCGCCCCGCGGGCCCGGGCCCGGCGAACATGGCGAGCGACGGTGTCGTCATCGGCGAGAACATGGTCGCGCAGACGAGCGGCGCCGTCGCCGCCGACGGGACGCCCACCCCCAGCGCGCTCGACACCTCGGCCGGCACGGTCGACATCCGGGTCTACCTCGACTACCTCTGCCCCTACTGCGGCCAGTTCGAGAAGACCAACGGCGACCAGATCAAGGAGTGGGTGACCAGCGGTGCCGCGACGGTCGAGATCCACCCGATCGCCATCCTCACGACCCGCTCCAACGGCACCAAGTACTCGGAGCGCTCGGCCAACGCCGCCGCGTGCGTCGCGGACCGCTCGCCCGACTCGTTCTTCGACTTCAACTCCCTGCTGTTCGCCAACCAGCCGGCGGAGGGGACCGACGGACTCTCGGACGACCAGTTGAAGGATTACGCCTCGCAGGCCGGCGTCGAGGACACGGCGGCCGTGAACACCTGCATCGACGACCAGAGCTTCGTGAGCTGGGTCCGCGCCGCGACCGAGCGCGCCACCTCGGGTCCGCTGCCCGGCACGGACGTGCCCGCAGTCACGGGCACCCCGACCGTCCTGGTCAACGGCGAGGCGTACTCGGGCTCGCTGACCGACCCGGACGCCTTCAGCTCCTTCGTGCTCTCGGCCGCCGCCGACTCCTACTCGTCGGCGACTCCCGCGCCCACCTCCTCCGAGACCCCGGCGCCGAGCGACACGCCCGCCTCGACCGAGGCCCCCGCGTCGACCGAGACGCCCGCGTCGACCGAGACCCCCGCTCCCAGCGACGCCCCGGTCTCCACCGAGGCTCCGGCCTCCTCCGAGCCCACTCCGGCCGCCGCGGGCTGAGCCCCGGACGCGCACGAGCCCCGCGCATGCAGAAGGCCCCGACCGCACACAGCGGTCGGGGCCTTCTTCTCTCCTGAGCCGACGACGGGACTTGAACCCGTAACCGCCCGATTACAAGTCGGGTGCGCTACCAATTGCGCCACGTCGGCAGGTGCGCTCGCGCGCCCGGCCACCCTATCGCGGGCCCCGGATCCGCCCGGATCGGGGCCCGCCGCGTCTCACGGTTCGAGGATGCTGAGGTGCCGCTCGGCGGGAGCGGGACGCTTGGGGCCGCCGATCTTCCCGTCGGGACGGCCGACGTAGAGCCAGCCGAGCAGCTCCTCGCCCTTCTCGAGGCGATGCGCCTTCCGCACGGCCTTGTCGCGCGTGTAGGAGCCGGTGCGCCAGAAGACACCCCAGCCCGCCTCGTCGAGCAGCAGGCTCAGGAGGTGGGCGACGCCCGAGGCGACGGCCTCCTGCTCCCAGGCCGGCACCTTCGACTTCTTGACGCTGACCACGACGGCCAGCAGCAGGGAGGCGCGGTGCGTCTTCTCGATGTACTTCCGCGGGTCCTTCTTCGCCCCCGAGGCGACCGCGAAGCTGCGGCCGACCCGGTCGCGGGCGGCGCCGCGGATCTCGATGACCCGCCACGGGCGCAGCGAGCTGTGATCGGCGAGACGCGACGCCGCCGAGACGAACGCCGCGATCTCGTCGTGCCCCGGAGCCTCCGGCGTCACCTTCGAGCGCGATCGGCGCGCGAGGACGGCCTCGAGCACGGGGGAGGAGGACACGGTCACTCGCCCTCGGCCTGGAAGTTCAGGGCGATCGAGTTCATGCAGTAGCGGTCGCCGGTGGGCGTGCCGAAGCCGTCGGGGAAGACGTGTCCCAGGTGGGATCCGCAGTTCGCGCAGCGGACCTCGGTGCGGACCATGCCGAGGGTGCTGTCCTCGATCAGCTGGACCGCGTCCGGGTTCACGGACTCGTAGAAGCTCGGCCAGCCGCAGCCGGAGTCGAACTTGGTGCCGCTCTTGAAGAGCTCGGCGTTGCAGGCGGCACAGGTGTAGAGGCCGGAGCGGTGCTCGTCGAGCAGCTCGCCGGTCCACGGGCGCTCGGTGGCCGCTTCGCGCAGGACCGCGTACTGGTCGCGGTCGAGCTCCTCGCGCCACTCGGCGTCGGACTTGTTCACGGAATACGACGACATGGGTCTCCCTCGGAATCCTCGTCAGTGTACGGGGGCGGTCGCGCCCCTCCACCTGGTCCAACCCCCGGGGCGACGGCTCCATTCCGCCTCCGCGGGCTGTGGAGGAGACTCCCCGCCTCCATGCCGCGACACGGTCACGAGGTGTTCGGAGCGCCTCCCCGGCGGCGGCCGTGGGCCTGCCTACCCTGGGGGGATGAGCAGGACGACGGACCCGAGGCCGGGCACCGGTCTGTCCGAGCGCGAGCTGCGGGTGCTCGCCTTCGAGCGCGAGTGGACGGCCCGCTCCGGGGACAAGGACGACGCGATCCGCTCCCAGTTCGGACTGTCGGCCGCCCGCTACTATCAGGTGCTCAGCGCGGTGCTCGCCTCTCCGGCCGCCCTCGCGCACGACCCGATGCTCGTCACGCGGCTGCAGCGCATCCGCGACCAGCGCGCCGGCGCCCGCGCCTCGCGACGCCTCGGGCGCCTCGAGTAGACGAGCTGCTCGAGTCCACCAACGGAAGGCCGGCCGTACCCCCGATGTCGAACACGCACCCGAGAGACCGCTTCGACGAGGTCCCGGCGACGGAGGCGCGCGTCGGCGCCCACCGCCGGCCGCCGGCCCCTCACGCCCGCGCCGTCGCGCTCGCCTGGGCCGCGCTCGCCACCGGAGTCATCGTCCTGCTCGGCTTCATCGGGCTGCTGGTCATCGACGACCGGGTGCAGTTCACGGACGTGTTCACTCCGCCGACCGCGACCGCGGAGGCGACTCCGACCGCTGCCGCGACGCTCGATCCCGAGCTCGCCGTCGCCATCCTCAACGGCACCGCCACCGTCGGACTCGCCGCCAGCGCCGGCGACGCCCTGACGACGGCCGGCTGGAGCGTCCCGACCGTCGCGAACGCGAACACCGAGGACATCGCCGCCACGACCGTCTACTTCACCGACCCGGCGCTCGAGGGAGCGGCCCTCGGTCTCGTCGACTCGCTCGGAACGGGGACCGTCCTGCTCTCGCAGGACTTCGTCGAGACGGGCTCCGTCGTCGTGGTCCTGGGGGCCGATTACGCGTCCGAGCAGGGCTGATCGGGGCCCTCTGTTACGGGCACGTTTCCTCCGTGTTGAATCCCGGGCAACTCTTCCCCGTGAGGCCCTTTCCAGCCCCTCCCGGGGCCGATAGCCGGATTAGTATTCCTGACCAGGCACCAGCACATCGCTCGTGCCGCGGGCATCACAGCACTGGGGAGTACAGAGATGGCGAACGGAACCGTCAAGTGGTTCAACGCTGAGAAGGGCTACGGCTTCATCACGGTCGACGGCGGCGGACAGGACGTCTTCGTCCACTACTCCGCGATCGACATGTCGGGGTACAAGGTCCTCGAGGAGGGGCAGCAGGTCGCGTTCGAGGTCGGCACGGGGTCGAAGGGCCCCCAGGCCGAATCGGTCCGCCCGGCCTGACCGCCGAGCCTCCCGGGAGCCGTCGTCCGCCTCGTGCGGGCGGCGGCTCCTTCGTGTCGGAGCGCGTGCCGGTCGCTTGCACTCGTCCACCGCGAGTGCCAGAATCGACCTTGGCACTCGCTCCGGTCGAGTGCCAGCACAGACATTTCACGACGTCCGGGAGGGACGAGAAACACACATGGCCAAGATCATTGCTTTTGACGAAGAAGCCCGCCGCGGCCTCGAGCGTGGACTCAACACTCTGGCCGACGCGGTCAAGGTGACCCTCGGCCCGCGCGGCCGCAACGTCGTCCTCGAGAAGAAGTGGGGCGCTCCCACCATCACGAACGACGGCGTCTCCATCGCCAAGGAGATCGAGCTCGACGAGCCGTACGAGAAGATCGGCGCCGAGCTCGTCAAGGAGGTCGCCAAGAAGACCGACGACGTCGCCGGCGACGGAACCACCACCGCGACCGTCCTCGCTCAGGCGCTCGTCCGCGAGGGCCTGCGCAACGTCGCGGCCGGCGCCGACCCGATCAGCCTCAAGAAGGGCATCGAGAAGGCCGTCAAGGCCGTCACCGCCGAGCTCATCGCCGGCGCGAAGGCGATCGAGACCAAGGAGGAGATCGCGGCGACCGCCTCCATCTCCGCCGCGGACCCCGAGATCGGCGCGATCATCGCCGAGGCGATCGACAAGGTCGGCAAGGAGGGCGTCGTCACCGTCGAGGAGTCGAACACCTTCGGCACCGAGCTCGAGCTCACCGAGGGCATGCGCTTCGACAAGGGCTACCTGTCGCAGTACTTCGTGACCGATCCCGACCGTCAGGAGGCGGTGTTCGAGGACCCCTACATCCTCATCGTCAACTCCAAGGTCTCGAACATCAAGGACCTGCTCCCGGTCGTCGACAAGGTGATCCAGGCGGGCAAGCAGCTGCTGATCATCGCCGAGGACGTCGACGGCGAGGCGCTGGCGACCCTGGTCGTCAACAAGATCCGCGGCATCTTCAAGTCGGTCGCCGTCAAGGCCCCCGGCTTCGGCGACCGTCGCAAGGCGCAGCTCCAGGACATCGCGATCCTCACCGGCGGCCAGGTCATCTCCGAGGAGGTCGGCCTCAAGCTCGAGAACGTCACCCTCGACCTGCTCGGCTCGGCCCGCAAGGTCGTCATCACCAAGGACGAGACCACGATCGTCGAGGGTGCCGGCGACGCCGAGGCCATCGCCGGCCGCGTCGCCCAGATCCGCGGCGAGATCGAGAACACCGACAGCGACTACGACCGCGAGAAGCTCCAGGAGCGCCTCGCGAAGCTCGCCGGCGGCGTCGCGGTCATCAAGGCCGGAGCGGCGACCGAGGTCGAGCTCAAGGAGCGCAAGCACCGCATCGAGGACGCCGTCCGCAACGCGAAGGCCGCCGTCGAGGAGGGCATCGTCGCCGGTGGTGGCGTCGCCCTCATCCAGGCCGGCAAGCTCGCCTTCGAGAAGCTCGAGCTCGTCGGAGACGAGGCGACCGGCGCGAACATCGTCAAGGTCGCCATCGACGCCCCGCTCAAGCAGATCGCCCTCAACGCGGGCATGGAGCCCGGCGTCGTCGCTGCGAAGGTCCGCGAGCTGCCCACCGGACACGGCCTCAACGCCGCGACCGGCGAGTACGTCGACCTCATCGCCGCGGGCATCATCGACCCGGTCAAGGTCACGCGCTCCGCTCTGCAGAACGCGGCGTCGATCGCCGGTCTCTTCCTCACCACGGAGGCCGTCGTCGCCGACAAGCCCGAGAAGAACCCGGTCGCCGCGGGCGGCGACCCCACCGGAGGCATGGACTTCTAGTCCGTCCCCCCACCACGCAGAAGGCGGTTTCCCTCCGGGGGAGCCGCCTTCGGCGTTTCCGGAGGCATCTGAGCGAGCAGCGGGGGACCCCGCCGGCAGGCGGTCGTGGACCGGCCCCGCGACCACAACGGCGGTCCTCCTGCGGTGGCACCGCCCTCCGCGCCGCCTCGGTCTCCTCAGCGGACACCGGCACCAGAAGCGCGTGGAGTGCGCCGGTGCGGGTCGCGACGTCCGGGGTCAGGGCGGAGATGTCTTCGGCCGAACGGATGCGGACGGCGATGCCGCAGGATCCGGTGACGCGGCATCCGTCGAGCGTCGGGTCTCATCTCCAGCGGTCTGGGCGGGCTCGCCGCCCGTTGGTCCCCAAGAGGAGAGAGTGAGCCGTGCGCGGCCGTGCGGGCCGGGTCGGCGAGGTCACGGTCGCTCGAGCGGATCGATCTGTGCCGCTCGCGGACGTCGACGGGAGAGCTCGGGCCGAAGAGCCCCCCGATGGGAGACGGGCGGCGGTGCGGATCAGACCGAGGCGGGGGAGGTCTCGCCGTTCTGGCCGACCGTGAGCAGCGGCAGCGCGACGCGGAAGGTCGCGCCTCCGCCCGGCGTCTCGACGACGTCCACGCGGCCCTTGTGCGCGGCGACGATCGAGGACACGATCGCCAGTCCGAGGCCGCTGCCGCCGGTCTCGCGGGTCCGCGACGTGTCCGCGCGCCAGAAGCGCTGGAAGATCTTCTCGCGGATCTGCGGCGGGATGCCCTCGCCGTGGTCGATGACCTCCAGCAGGGCGAGGCGGCGGGAGCGGTCGACGGCGACGCCGATCTCGATCGGAGTGTCCTCGGGCGTGTAGCGGACGGCGTTGCCGATCAGGTTCGTCAGGACCTGGCGGATCTTGTTCTCCTCCGCCATCACCATCGCGGGCACGCCCGGCTCCTCGGGGGCGGTGGCGGTGCCGGCGGCGATCTCCTCGGCGTTGACCCGGCGCGGACGCCGGCGGAATCGGGCGAGCCTCGCTCCTGCCGCGGCGATCGGGCCGGTGAGCCCGGGGTTCGTCAGCTCCATGGTCTGAGTGGCGGAGGCGCCGGCCTCGTCGGGCTCGAGCGCGGGCGTCTCCACGGGGGTGTCGTCGCGGGTCTCGACGCCGAAGTCGCGGTCGGGCCAGGAGGCCATCGCGTCCATCGCGGCGTCGCGGGCGAGCGGCATCAGATCGACGGGCGCGAGTGCGAGAGGCTTCGTCTCGTCGAGGCGGGCGAGCTCGAGGAGGTCCTCGACCAGGCCGCCCATCCGGATCGCCTCCTTCTCGATGCGCTCCATCGCCTGGCCGACGGCCTCGGGCGTCTGCAGAGCGCCCATCCGGTACAGCTCGGCGTAGCCGCGGACGGAGACCAGCGGGGTGCGCAGCTCGTGGCTGGCGTCGCCGACGAAGCGGCGCATCTGGTCGATCGTGCGGGCGCGGTCGCGGAAGGCGGAGTCGATCCGCCCGAGCATCGCGTTCAGGGAGCGGTTGAGGCGTCCGACCTCGGTGTTGGGTGTCGTGCCGTCCAGGCGCTGGCTGAAGTCGCCGTCGGCGATGGCGGCGGCGGTCTGCTCGACCTCGCGCAGCGGGGCGAAGGTGGTGGTGACCAGCAGGCGGGTGAGGAGTGCGCCGATCACGACGATCGCGACTCCGAAGCCGAGGAAGATCGTGAGGTACGTCGTCATGATGACGTCGACGCTGCGGGTCGACACCGCGAGCAGGAGCGTCTGGTACTCGGTGCCCCTCGTGAACACCGTCGACATGACGTGGTACTCGACCTTGCCGTTGGAGCTCCAGATCTCCATCGGCTTGTCGCCGCCCTGCAGCGCCTGCTCGAGGGTGAAGGTCTGCGGGAAGGCGGGGTCGGCCGCGCCGGACGCGTTCGTGTTGTCGAGCGTGCCGTACTGGTCGTAGACGGCGCCGAAGTCGGCCTTGGACTCGTCGATCGCGGCGAGGTCGTTGACGGAGAGGTCGCTCGCCGTCCGCTGGACCTGGTCGGCCAGCTGCGCGTCGAGCTGGGCGACGAGCTGCGGCTTCAGCATCGTCATCGTCCCGATCCCGGAGACGAGGAGTCCCAGCGTGAGCAGGAGGACCGTGACCGCGGTGATCTTCGTGCGCAACGAGATGGAGTTCCACCGCTCGGCCAGACCCTGGTGCATGGCGGTGGAACTCCCTCGGGATCGGCGGGCGCCGCGCCTCCGGCGGGAGGTGGCGCCGAGGTGGCGGAGGCTAGGCCTTCGCGACCTTCAGCATGTATCCGAATCCTCGCTTGGTCTGGATGAGCGATTCCTCCGAATGCGTGTCGAGCTTACGTCGCAGGTACGAGATGTAGGACTCGACGATGCCCGCATCGCCGTTGAAGTCGTACTCCCAGACGTGGTCGAGGATCTGCGCCTTGCTGAGCACCCGGTTCGGGTTGAGCATCAGGTAGCGGAGCAGCTTGAACTCGGTGGGGCTGAGCTCCACCGGCTCGTCGCCGACGAGGACCTCGTGCGTGTCCTGGTCCATCGTCAGCTCGCCGGCCCGGATGACGGCGTCCTCCTCGGCGTGCATGGTGCGGCGGAGGATCGCCTTGATGCGCGCGACGATCTCGTCGAGGCTGAACGGCTTCGTGACGTAGTCGTCACCGCCGACGGTGAGGCCCGTGATCTTGTCCTCGGTGTCGTCCTTCGCCGTGAGGAAGAGGATGGGGGAGGTGTACCCGGCCGAGCGGAGGCGCTTGGTCACGCCGAATCCGTTCATGTCCGGGAGCATCACGTCGAGGATGATCAGGTCCGGCTCCTCCTCGAGGACCGCCGAGATCGCCTGGGCCCCGTTGCCGACCGCACGCACGGCGAAGCCGGCGAAGCGGAGGCTCGTGGTGAGCAGGTCTCTGATGTTGGGCTCGTCGTCGACGATGAGAATGCGGGGTCCGTCCATGCAGGACAGTATCTGGCCGTCGGCTGTACGGAGTCTGGGAGTCGGTTGTCCGGGCGCTCGGTGCCGGCTCGGCGGCGGGGAACGCCGGATCGGAGGCGGTGCGGCGGGAGGAGAGCGCGTCCGATCAGGGCTGCGCGCGGCGGCGCCGGACCCCCACGATGAGCATCGCGATCATCATGAGGAACGCGATGGGCAGGCCCACCAGCGGCACGGCGAAGACGAACTGCCAGAACGGGCCGGCGTACTCGCGGATCCCGAGCGCGGGGGCGACCAGGATCGCGAGGAACGCGAGGACCGTCACGACGATGATCGCGATGAACATGTAGGCGAGCGTGCGCTCCGCGCGTCCGACGCCCGCCGGCTCCTGTGGCTTCACCCGTCAAGGATAGGGCGGCCCCGGTCGACTAAACTGATGGCTGCTTCATTTCCAGGAGGGGTCTGCATGCCTACCGGCAAGGTCAAGTTCTACGACGAGGAGAAGGGCTTCGGCTTCATCAGCACTGATGACGGCCAGGAGGTCTTCCTGCACGCTTCCGCGCTGCCCTCCGGGACCGCGGTCAAGGCCGGCACCCGACTCGAGTTCGGCATCGCCGACGGCAAGCGCGGGGCGCAGGCGCTCTCGGCGCGCGTCCTCGACGCCCCGCCGAGCCTGGTGAAGCTCAACCGGAAGTCCGCGGACGACATGTCCGTGATCGTGGAGGACACGGTCAAGCTGCTCGACGGGATCGGCGCGGGGCTCAAGCGCGGCCGCTACCCCGACAAGGCGCACGGGCGCACGATCGCGGCGCTCCTGCGCCGGGTTGCGGACGAGCTGGATGCCTGACGCCGACGGCACGACCGACGAGCAGGGCCCGGTCGAGGAGACCGTCGCCGCTCCGACCCCGGAGGACGCTCGCGTGGAGCAGTCCTCGGGAGAGGGCGACTCCGGCGCCGAGCCTGACGCGACTCCCGCCGATTCTGACTCCTCCGCTGAGGACGCGCGCGGAGCCGACGAGGAGACCGACGCTGACCAGGCGGCTCCTGTCGACGAGGCTCCCTCCGGCGAGGGTGAGAGCGACGCGGCCCTCCCGGTGACCGAGGCTTCTGGCGAGGACTCCGCCTCTGCGGAGGAGACTCCTCCGGCCGACGACGTCGCCGCGGAGGCGGGAGTCTCCGGCTCGGGCACGGCTTCTGCTGCAGTGCCGGCTCCTGCTGAGAACGCGGCCACTGCTGACAACTCGACTCCTGCTGACGACGCGGGAACACCTGAGGACTCGGCTCCTGCTCAGGACCTGGCTCCTGCTGACGACTCGGCTCCTGCTGAGGATGCGACTTCTGCTGAGGATTCCGCCCTCGTCATGGACGAACCTTCCGAGGCCGATGGCGCACCGGCGGCGGACGCGACGTCAGCCGACGACGACGCTTCCACGGGGGAGGCGGACGAGGCCGCCGCGGACGAGGCTCCCGAGCCCGTCTACGAGGCGGACGCCGTGCTTGCCGGGTCTCTCGATGTCGCGCGCGCCGCGCTCGCCGAGATCGCCCCCGAGGGGACGATCGGCGAGCTGGTCACGACTCTGGCGCAGGGCGAGCACGTCGTGTCGCTGCAGTTCGCGAACCTCATGCGCGGGTACCCGGGTTGGCTGTGGACGGCGACGCTGTCCCGGATCGACGAGACCGAGGACGTGAACGTCCTGGAGGTCGAGCTGCTGCCGGGCGAGGGCGCGGTCCTCGCTCCGGACTGGGTGCCGTGGTCCGTGCGTCTCGCCGACTACCAGACCGCGCAGGACGCGCTCGGCGAGGAGGTCGAGGACGCGGACGACGACGAGCTCGAGGACGCCGAGGAAGACGACCTCGACGACGAGTCGGACGACGACTCCGACGAGGACGAGGACGACTCGGACGACGACGACGATCCGGTCGACGACGACGACGACTCGGACGACGATTCCGACGACGACGACTCGGACGACGATTCCGACGGCGACGACTCGGACGACGAGGACTCGGACGACTCCGACGACGACGACCCGGACGACGACTCGGACGACGAGGACTCCGACGACGTCGAGCCCGAACCCGCTCCCGCCCCGACCACCCGTCGCCGTCGCCGTCGCCGCTGATCCGGTCCGGCGCCGCCCGATGAGCATCGACTCCGACACCCGCATCGCTTATCCCGACGGCGCCGTGCGCTCCTCCGGGCGCGTGCAGCACGTGGGCCGGCTGGAGGACGGCCGCTGGGCGGTCGTCCTCGATGCGACCTCCGCTCACCCCGTCGACCCGACCTGGCCCGACCAGGGGCCCGACCGCGGCGCGCTGGCCGTGGCGGGGGAGCGGCATCCCCTCATCGACTGCCGCATCGGGGCGTGGCAGGGCGGCGAGCTGCACGTCGGCGAGCGGCTCCCGGCGCGGCTCGGCACTCCGGAGTGGAGCTTCGTCGTCGTCCACATCGTCGACGACGCCTCCTCACTCCACGTGGACGACGAGGTCGACGTCGAGGTCGACGCGGACCACCGGCACGAGCTCTCCCGCGGGCACACCGCCTGCCACCTCGCCTCCCTCGCCCTCAACGCCGCTCTGGCCTCGTTCTGGTCGAAGCCGGCGCGCACCGACGCCCTGGGCAACCCGGACTTCGACCAGGCGGCGATCCAGACCTCGCGGATCCGCGAGTCCGGCTCCACCGACGTCTACCGCCTCGGCAAGTCCCTCCGACGCAGCGGGATGGACACCGCCCGCCTGCTGGCGGAGATCGTCGAGGTGCAGGAGCGGGTGAACGCCCTCCTCGCCGAGTGGATCGCCTCGGACGCGGAGGTGCGCATCGAGCGCGACGACGACCTCCTCAGCACGCGGCGGACATGGCGCTGCACCCTCCCCGCGGGGGACGCCGCGATCGCGTGCGGCGGCACCCACGTCGAGCGCCTCGGCGAGTTCACCGGCCTGCGCGTCCGTCTCGAGCCGGAGGCCGACGGCACCGGGCTTCGAATGGAGACCGACGCGGTCTAGCGGCGGTTGCGGCTGTAGAACAGCCCGATCGTGCCGAGGACCAGCCCGATCACGACGGTCGACAGGACGACCGGCTCGATGACGGCTCCGACGGCCGTCGCCACGAGCACGGCCACGAGCGCGACCGCCCAGACAACGCACCCGACCAGCAGAGCCGTCGCGTCGTCGCTCGCGTAGGGCGGCGGCGCGGGCCGCCGCTCCTCCTCGCGCAGCCACAGCCGCATGGCGTGCCTCAGACCGCCAGGCGCTCGAGGACGTGGTCGATGCAGCCGAGCAGCGAGCGGACGTCGTCCGGCTCGATCGCGACGAACGTCGCCACGCGCAGCTGGTTGCGGCCGAGCTTGCGGTACGGCTCCGTGTCGACGATCCCGTTCGCGCGGAGGATCTTCGCGACGAGAGCGGCATCGACGGAGGCGTCGAAGTCGACGGTCGCGACGACCTGGGAGCGGTGCTCGGGCACCTCGACGAACGGGGTGGCGAGGCTCGAGGCCTCGGCCCAGTCGTAGATCGTGGAGGAGGACTCAGCCGTGCGCGCCGACGCCCAGGCCAGGCCGCCCGAGGCGTTCATCCACTTGAGCTGCGACTCCATCAGCAGGAGGGTCGAGAGCGCCGGAGTGTTCAGCGTCTGGTTCAGGCGCGAGTTGTCGACGGCGTTCTTGAGGCTCAGGAACTCGGGGATGTAGCGGCCGCTCGCCGCGATGCGCTCGATCCGCTCGATCGCGGCGGGGGAGAAGAGGCCGAACCAGAGTCCGCCGTCGGAGGCGAAGTTCTTCTGCGGGGCGAAGTAGTAGACGTCGGCCTCGGCGATGTCGACGTCGATGCCGCCCGCCGCGCTGGTGGCATCGATGACGGTGAGCGCGCCCTCGTCGCCGCGGACCCGGCGGACGGAGGCCATCACTCCGGTGCTCGTCTCGTTGTGGGGCCACGCGTACACGTCGATCCCCTCGACGACCTCGACCTCGCTCCGGGACCCCGCGGGGGCGGAGACGACGTGGGCCGGCTCGAGGAACGGCGCGGAGGCGGCGGCCGCGAACTTCTGGCCGAACTCGCCGAACGTGAGGTTCTCGGCGCGGCGCTCGATGAGGGAGAAGGCCGCGGCGTCCCAGAAGGCGGTCGAGCCGCCGTTGCCCAGCAGGACCTCGTAGCCCTCGGGGATTCGGAACAGCGTGGCGAGGTGCTCCCGCACGCGCCCGACGAGGTCCTTGACGGGCGCCTGGCGGTGCGAGGTCCCGAGGAGGTGCGCGCCCTGCGTCGCGAGGTGGGCGAGCTGGTCGTGCCGCACCTTGGACGGGCCGCAGCCGAACCGTCCGTCGTGGGGGAGCAGCTCGCGAGGAATGGTGAGGTCCGGCATGCGTTAATACTAGGGTTCCCGGCCCGCACCCCTCCTCCGAGCGACGGAGGCCTGCGTCGCGCCGCAGCACCGATGCTGCGTCGTGGCGACCACTAGGGTGGAGCGCGCCGAGACGGGAAGGCTGAGATGACGGATCTGATCGACACCACCGAGATGTACCTGCGCACCATCCTCGAGCTCGAGGAGGAGAACATCATCCCGCTGCGCGCGCGCATCTCGGAGCGGCTCAGCCACTCCGGGCCGACCGTGTCGCAGACCGTCGGTCGCATGGAGCGCGACGGCCTCGTCGTCGTCTCGGGCGACCGCCACCTCGAGCTCACCTCCGACGGCCGCCGCAAGGCGATCCACGTCATGCGCAAGCACCGCCTCGCCGAGCGGCTCCTCCACGACGTCATCAAGCTCGACTGGGAGTTCGTGCACGAGGAGGCCTGCCGCTGGGAGCACGTGATGAGCGAGCAGGTCGAGCGCCGCCTTCTCGAGATGCTCGACCACCCGACGGAGTCGCCCTACGGCAACCCGATCCCGGGCCTGGACGAGCTCGGCGACACCCCCGCCTCCCGCTTCGCCGACGGCGTCATCAGCCTGCCGCGCTTCGTCGCCGGGTCGAGCGAGCCCCGCCGCGGCGTCGTCCGTCGCCTCGGCGAGCCGGCGCAGGTCGATCCGGAGCTCCTCCTCCAGCTCAAGCAGGCCGGGGTCGTGCCCGGTGCCGAGGGCGAGTTCTCGGCCCTCAACGGCTACGTGCTCGCGCGCATCGACGGAGCCGAGGCGGGCATCGAGCTGCCCAACGAGGTCGCGGCGCACATCTTCCTCGTCGTCTGACCCGCGTCTCCCTGGGAGCGGCCCGTACGGGCCCTTACCGCATCCGGTGACCGGAGGCGAACGGGAGAGCGGTCTCTTCCCGCCGAGAAGGTGACAAATCGGTAACGGTCGCTTACGCTCTGTGGAGCCCTGCGGCCGAGCCTCGGTCTCAGGGCGCGGGATCCGACGCCCCCACACCCGTCTCGGATCCTGTGCACACCGATGCTTCGTGCATGAGACGGGACAGCTGCCTGGGCTGAGGGGACGTCGGAGGATCTCCCCCTTGCCCCAGAACCCCCTC